>JALRFN010000344.1 GCA_023268425.1 Burkholderiaceae bacterium
CCGTCAAATGTTATACCTTTAAATACTATATTCTTACAATCAACACTACCATCACCACCCCCACCGAAGAGTCGGTGCGACGAGCGATGGCGATTCAGCTCATCATCAACCGAGAGTGGGGTTTGGCGAAAAACGAAAACCCCAACCAAGGCGCCTTCATCATCGACGAATTGACCGAGTTGGTCGAAGAAGCCGTGTTGGGTGAGTTTGAAAAAATCGCCGAGCGCGGCGGCGTGCTGGGCGCCATGGAAACCGGCTACCAACGCAGCAAAATCCAAGACGAGAGCATGCACTACGAAATGCTCAAGCACACCGGTGAGTACCCCATCATTGGCGTCAACACCTTCCGCAACCCCCACGGCGATACCGTGCCCGAGACCATTGAACTGGCCCGCTCCACCGAAGAAGAGAAGCAATCGCAACTGGCGCGTTTGCACGACTTCCATGCGCGTCACGCCAAGGAATCATCGGCCATGATCGCGCGCTTGCAACAGGCCGTCATCGACAACGCCAACGTCTTTGACGTCTTGATGGACGCCGTGCGCGTGTGTTCGCTGGGCCAAATCACGCACGCACTGTTTGAGGTGGGTGGCCAATACCGCCGCAGCATGTAAGCCTAAAGCAATCAAGATTAGATGCCGTCACGCCCCTTCGGTTATGGTGGGCACCTCGTCACCGCAGTCACGCACCCAGGTTTGGAGGTTTGCCCATGCGTTTATTGCTCTCTGAAGCCAGCCAAGGTGCGCAAAGCTTCGATGCCCTTTCAGCCTTGCCTGATGCGTGGCAAGTCGATGGCGACCAGACGCTTTGGCTAGACCTGACCAGTGTGCCCAGTGCCGAGACACTGGATTGGCTCAAAACCCGATTGGGGTTGCACCCATTGGCCTTGGCTGATGCACTGCAGGTGCGCCACCCCCCCAAAGCCGAAGTGTTCAGCGACCACGTGTTCATGTTGTTTCGTGGTTTGGCCGCGCAAAGCAAGGACTTGAACTACGAGACCATCCCGATCGCCCTGTTCATCGGCAGCAACTGGCTGGTGACCATTCACCGCGACGAGTCGCTCAGCATCAACCGGGTCTGGGATGCTGTGCAACGATCTGAGCTGAACCTGAACGTGGGAAGTCAGCGCTTGGCCTGTCGCGTACTCCGCGCTGTGGTCGACCGTTACACACCGCTGCTGCTGAATCACGAGGGGCACATGGAGCAGTTGGAGGCAGAGCTGTTCAGTGCGCGTGATGATCGCATTCTTGAAGAATTGGTCAGCAACAATACCCAGCTTAAAAAGTTGCGGCGCACCCATGCGTACCATGCCGACGCCATCGAAGTTTGGCGCGAGGAGATGGATACTGAGCGTCAAGCCAGCCTGCTGCACGAGGTCAACGACATCTACGAGCACTATGAGCGCTTGGCGTCCTTATCCAACCTGTTTCAAGAACTGACCACCGACTTGATGCAAAGCTACATGTCGCTGAGTGCGCACCGACTCAACCGCATCATGCAAACCCTCACCGTGTTCACCGTTTTGTTTTTGCCCTTGACCCTGCTCACCGGCATCTACGGCATGAACTTTGAGCAAATGCCTGAGCTGCACTGGCACTGGGGCTACCCGACCTTGATCGCTGTGATGTTGGGCGTGGTCAGCGCGACCTTGTGGTGGTTCAAGAAGCGGCAATGGTGGTGAGCAACGTCCCGGCGTTCAGCGCACCGCCGGCGCCCCTGGAGACGGGTTTTGACATCCTCTACCAAGACGAGCACCTGATTGCCATCAACAAGCCCCCAGGCTGGTTGGTGCACCGCACGCCGCTGGCCAAGGGCGAGACGCACTTTGTCTTGCAGCGCCTGCGTGACCAAATCGGCCAACACCTGTGGCCTGTGCACCGTTTGGATCGCGGCACCAGTGGCGTGTTGCTGTTTGCCTTGAGCCCCGAGGTCGCACGCCTGCTGGCCGCCAGTTTCGAGTCCAACGAGGGCATGCGCAAAACCTACCGCGCCATCGTGCGCGGCTGGCCTGCCGACGAGGTGTTCATTGACTACGCCTTGAAGCGCATGCCCGATGACATGCGCAGCGAGCGCGTGGAGGTGCAAGATGCACAAACCCGGCTGCGCACGCTGCATCGTGGCGAACTGCCCATTCCCCAGGGTGCATTCCCCAGCTTGCGCTGGGCTGAGGTGGCGCTGCAGCCTTTAACGGGTCGGCGGCATCAACTGCGCCGCCACTGCAAACACTTGGCTCATCCCATCTTGGGCGATGGCACCCACGGCAAAGGGCCGCTCAATCGGGCCGTGGCGGCACATTTGGAAATGCACCGGCTGTGGCTGCACGCACTCCACCTGGACATGCAGCACCCCGTCACACACCAAGCGCTCCAAGTGATGGCCCCCTTGGGCACCGATTGGACCCGATGGCCCAACGCCGCGCTCACTGCCCTTTGAGCGCCTCTTGCTCCATGAGCAAATAGGTGTTGTAAGCATTCATGCGGTTGGCGAACTTGAACATGGGCACGCTTTTCCAAGCACCCCATTCGGTTTGTTCGTAGGCGTCTTCAAAAGGCACCAAGTCACGCGCCGCATCGCCCATGCTTTGGCGCAAAAATTTCAGGTAATCGCGCACCATGCCAATGTCTTTGCGCGGGTCATTCGACCACTTGCCGTGACCCGGCACCACCGCTTTGGCGTCATAAGTCATCAGGTGTTCCAGCGACTTGATCCATTGGCTGGAGTCGGCTTTGCCCACAAACGGCAGACGACCATTGAAAATCAAGTCGCCCGAAAACAAAACCCCCTCGCTGGGCACCCAAATCGCCAAGTCATCGGGCGTGTGTGCCGGCCCCACCGGATCGATTTGCAACTGCAAACCGGCCAGCGTTCGTGTGACCGGCTGATTGATCCACTCGTCGGCAAAGACCAAACGCGTGTGCTCGTCGACCCACGGCGCCATGTCTATTCGGGAGGCTTTCAGGCGTGTTTGTGCATCCGCTGAATTCAAGTACAGCTTGCCGCTCTCGTGGGCGAGGATGCGCGCACCCTGGTCTTTGAACACCTGCAAACCATAGACGTGATCGGCGTGGTAATGGGTCAAGACCACATCGGTCACGGGCTTGTCGGTGATTTTTTGGATCTCGGCCAACAAACGCTGCGCCACCGCGGGCGAACCCAGTGCGTCAATCACCACCACACCTTGGGGGCCGACCACAAAGCCTGCGTTGCTGATGAAGTTTTGGTTCTCACTGTTGCCCAAAGCGGCCATGCCTTGGACGTAGTAGGTATGGGGCCCCACCTGTATCGGCGCCACCGACGGCAGCGCCGCCTGCGCCGCGCACATCACACCCCAACACAAAGCCAACCACACGCTCCACTTGCGCATCACGATTTCTCCCCGTTGCAACGACGCATCAATATAAGTGATTGCCGATATTCCGGCCAGTCCCCAAGGCCCACTCCTGTGCCCTGGATAATCCCCTGCCATGGCACTCATCACCTTGTTAGACGCGTCGCTGGCCTTTGGCCACGTGGCCTTGCTGGATCACACCGACTTCACGCTGGAGACGCGCGAGCGGGTGGGCTTGATTGGGCGCAACGGCACGGGCAAGTCGTCGCTGCTCAAAATCCTCGCTGGGCTCGAAAAAGCCGACGACGGCACCCTGCATGTGCAACAAGGCTTGCGCGTGGCCTACGTCCCGCAAGAACCCCAACTGGACGATGCGCACAGCATTTTCGAGGCGGTGCGCGCGGGCTTGGCCGAAGTGTTGCAACTGATTGATGACTTCACCCACAGCCGGGGCGACTTGCACGCCCTCCAAAGCCGCATCGAGGCCTTAGACGGTTGGGACTGGGAACAACGTGTCGCCGAAACCCTGAACCGCTTGCACCTAGACGGCAGCGCATCGGTGGGCTCGCTGTCGGGCGGCAATCGCAAACGCGTGGCCCTGGCGAGAGCGCTGGTCACCCGCCCCGATGTGTTGCTGCTGGACGAGCCGACCAACCATTTGGACTTGTCCTCCATCCGTTGGCTGGAGCAACTGCTGTTGGACTTCCCAGGCAGCGTGGTGACGATTTCGCACGACCGCGCCTTCCTCGACGCCGTGGCCACGCGCATGGTGGAGCTCGACCGCGGGCGCTTGCGCAGTTACAGCGGCAACTTCGCCGACTACCAGCGCCAAAAAGAGGAACAACTGGCGCAAGAGACCGTCATCAACGCCAAGTCAGACAAGTTGCTGGCCCAGGAAGAAGTGTGGATTCGCAAGGGCGTCGAAGCGCGCCGCACCCGCAGCCAAAGCCGCATTGGCCGTTTACAGGCGCTGCGCCAAGCGCGCTCAGCGCGGCGCGAACAAGTGGGGCGCGTCAAGCTGGATGTCGCCTCTGGTGTGCCCAGCGGCAAGATCGTCGCCGAACTGGAACAGGTCAACAAAGCCTTCACGCGGCCAGATGGCAGCACCCTCACCATCGTGCGGGACTTCAGCAACATCATCCTGCGTGGCGACAAAGTTGGCCTGCTGGGGCCCAACGGCGCAGGGAAAACCACCTTGCTCAAACTCATCTTGGGCGAGCTGGAAGCGGACAGCGGGCGCATCCGCCGAGGCAGCAACTTGCAAGTCGCCTACTTCGACCAAATGCGCGCGCAAATCGACTTGGACGCCACGCTGGAGGACTACATCAGTCCGGGCAGCGAGTGGATTGAGATCAACGGCAAGCGCCAGCACGTCAAAAGCTACCTCGGCGACTTCTTGTTTTCACCGGCGCGCGCCAAT
>JALRFN010000365.1 GCA_023268425.1 Burkholderiaceae bacterium
ACTTGAACGCGGAAAACCGGCGGCTCGACATAGAGGTCGCGTTTGGTGATTTTTGAAACCCGCCCTTCGCCGCCACCCCGTAGCAGCCCCAAGGTTATCCAATAGCGGTTTCTGGGCCAAACCCCTCAGGTGCGTGAGGAATCCAACAAGGCCAACACTTGACTGAGGTTTTCGGTGGCTTGAGCCAGCATGGCCTGACTGCCCTGCGCGATGATCTGTGCCTTGGTCAACTCCGTCGTGACCTTCGCAAAGTCAGCGTCTTGAATGCGTGAGCGCGCTTGCGTCACGTTTGCTGCAGTACTCAACAAGGCGTCGGCCGCATGGGTCAAGCGGTTCTGAAAACTGCCCAGGTTGGCGCGCTGCTGGTTACTGAAGTCCAAGGCCTCATCCAAGCGCGTCAGCCAACGCGCCGCCGCACTGGACTCAGGTACTGGGTCGCGGTAAAGCTCAAAGAGCATGTTCTCGAAGGCCTCAATCTGGAGACCCAGGTGTTGATTGGCATTGGCGCCAATTTGAAACTGGAAGCTCAAGGGCTCAGCTCGACCAGCCGGTGAACTGTCGTAGTCGATGCGCACACTCACGGGCACACCCGTGACGGTAATTTGCGACCAGTCCAGACTCAGGTTGGGCATGGCGAGCCGAATCGCCGCTGCGGGCACGGGGCTACCGTTGACACTCACTTGAATCGACTCAGCATCGATGGCACCGCTCATGTGCGGCAAGATGCGCAGCACTTCGTCAGGCAGCGCCAAGCCATCACTGAGCAAGCTGAACGGACTGGGGTCTGCAAAATGCTCAACCGTCAGTTGTGCAGCGCTGGCGCCGGCGTCGGGTCGCGCATCACCCACCAATTTCACGCGGTCCACATCGACCAGGTAGCCTGAGCCCCCGTTCAGACTCGCCAGTGGCACCTCTTGGCCATCCAGCAACACACGGGCGACGATGTGGCCTGAGGGAATGCTTTGCTCGTAGACACTTTGTGGCACCCAACGCACGCTCAGTGCAGCGGCGCCATCAGTCGCACTCGGCCGGGCTGTGCCGTGCAGCGAAACGACCTGAGTGTCGGCGTCAAAGGTGAAGCCATTGCTGCTGTCGTAAGCCACGCGTTCGCCATTGAGTGTGACCTCAATGGCTGCAGGCGTGGTCGCAGGCGACAAGCCATATGCCTCCGCGCCAGGCACGGGGACATCGTAAGTTTCCACCTCCGTACCAACCGGGGTTTGGGGCAACAGGCTGCTGGCCTCAATAACCACGTCAACCGGCACGCGAGCATCAGGCCTGTAACTGCCGAATATCTCAATTTCGCCAGTGTCGGGGTTATAGCGGTAGCCGTTGTTGCCACTGGGGTCATACGGCACGGAAGCACCGTTGACCTGCACGTCGAAGGTCTGCGGGGCGTTCGCGTCGCTGTAAACGAATCCGGCAACATCACCGCGCAGGGGGTAACTCACCCAGTCATCCGCTTGGGTGCTGGCGCTCAAGGTCTCGATGTAAATCACGCTAAAGGTGTCGGACACATCGGGCCTAGCGCTACCGAACAACTCGATGTTGTTGGTCTGGGCGTTGTAGAGGAAACCATTGACCCCATCGTGCTCCAGGACCACGCCATTTTTGTAAACCCGCATGGATGTGGGTTCGCCGGTCACCTCGTCCAAGTTATAAATCTCCGGCCAGCGCGTCAGGACGATGCCAGACACATCTTGGCTGGTTTCGCCGCCAGTGTGGTCCACCACAAACTTGAACTGCAGCGGGGTGGCGTCGTGCAGATCCGGGCGGTAATCACCAGACAGGGTGACGTACCCCGTAGCGGGATCAAAACTGAAACCAGATTGGGCGCTGCTGTCGTACGGCACTTCATTGCCCCCCACATACACGCGCAAGGCGCGTTCCGCCGTGAGGTCTCCGCCGTCGACCAAGTTGTACGTGTCCACCTGAGTGGCCCAAGCACTGCTGGGGCTGCTGCCTGTTGCGACACCACTGGTGATCAAGGCTTGATGGGAGGCGTTGACGCCATCCACATCGCCGTTGAGGTAGGTCACGGTCACGGTTTCATCGAGCCGAGGACGTAAGAAACCATAGATCTCAATGGTCTGGGTATCTTCATTGACGTAGATCGCGTCTGGGCTCGTGCCCGCTGCAGGGCGTTCGCTGAGCAACTGGCTGCGATCCACCACCAGCCCACCAATGCTGATTTTCATAGAACGCGGCCCGTCACTGCCGTCCATGTTGTACACCTCGGCCCCCGCCGGAATAGAGACGGCAAAATAGTCCGTGCCCGGCGTGTTGTCAGGTGATTGGGTGATGCGGTAGTAATCTTGCCCGTCGTCTTGCACTTGAGCGCCGATGCGCGCCTCGTTAAAAAACGTGACTTGCGAACCACTGACCGTGTAATAGCCACCCACAGGTGGGCTGCCCGCCCCATCCCAATACGTGAGCGTGGTGCTGCCCGAGTCATTGACCTTCTCGATCTTGAACGTCTGGTCGGCCGTGTTCATGTACAGCAAGTTAGGAGGGGCCGCCAAGTTCATGACATTCTGTTGGAGATCCAGGGTGTCATCGCTTGAAATCAACAGCGTCGAATTGGACACCGCGCACGTCTCGCGGTTGACTTCAACCGAACGCAAATTGCCATACACGTCGGTGTAAGCAAATCGCACGGTGTCGTCGCTGTCGCTTGGCGAAAAACTGTAGTTCACCAAGCCGTCGGCTTGACGAGGAAACAAGTCGTACTCACTCAAGGTCACCCAGTAATTCGAATTGGTCTTGAACTGCAGCCGCAACTGCTCCCCACTCTCCGCCAAGCGAAACGCACCATCACCGGCCGTGAAGCGCTGACTTGCCCCGGGATCCGCGCCATCGTCCAAACTGGCAGCCCCGCCATCCAACGGCAAGCGATAAACGGTCGCAACACCGCCTCGCGCAGAGGTGAAACGCATCGCCTGTCCATCGCTGGTCCAGGTCGGCCCCAATTCAGCAGCCGTGGTGTCTACGCTCACCGTCGGCCTGTAGCTTTGCACGGACGTACTTGGTGTTACCGTGTAGTGGTTGGTGGTTTGTTGCACCTCAACCACCTGGGCGTGCTGAGCCAAACTGGTGCTGGCAACAGGCAAGGCCGTGGTCTTGCTGGCCACCTGTCCCGTCACAGTTTGATTAAACACCTGCGCCTGCGGACCCAAGGCGCTCATCTCATCTGAGCTCAACACCGGCTGGGCATTGAACTGCGTGGCGGCCACCAAAGTGGCAATGCTGACCATGGATTGATCAATTTCACGCTGGATCGCCAAACGTTCTTCCTCGCCAAGGGTGTCGGAGGCCATGGCCACGGCCAATTCACGCGCGCGTTGCAGTTGCGCAGTGATGCCATCAATCCCCGTCTCAGCCGTTTGGGCAAGCGAAATGGCGTCACCCGCATTGCGTACGGCTTGCTCAAGCCCATTGATTTGAGCCGTGAGCTTGTTGGAGATGGACAGGCCCGCAGCGTCATCAGAAGCGCGGTACACCCTTTGCCCGAGGCTCAGTGCCTGGGTTTGCCTCTGGATTTCGCGTGTCGCCTTGTCATTGGCCTGACGGGCGAATTGCGCGCTAATGACGGTGTTGACGGAAACCATGCTGATGTGATCTAGAACAGCAATATATTGTCACAGTGAATTTATTTGTCAATATGAAATAAGTATTCGAGATAGCTTTTTCGACAACCAAAAAAAAGCTCCAACCGTCCAGCACCGATTCAGATGTCGCGCAAAAAGCAACTGAAATCCCATCGTACAGAAGTAATGGCACTGCATCAGGTCAGCAAAGCGGCAACCAACCGCGGTTGGTCGCGCTGGCGTTGACTTGGAACGACTGTAAGGCTTGCGAATCAAGCGCGATGACAAATACACCTCAGTCGCACAACAATTGCGACTCATGCCATCTGAAGGGCGCGGGTATTTGAAATGCATGTCGCTTGGACTCCGTTGAATCCGCAAAACGCCGTCAATTGGCTCGAAAAGCAAATAACAAACCAGAATGAATCAGGCTGGCGTTTTTCATGCCCCTTCGCTGTAGACCACCCTCGCCTGCTGCCCATGTGCCTGCGCGCGCCACGCCTGTAGCGCCGCGTCTGAGGGGTAAAACATCGAGCGTTGATCCAGGTCGATGTCGGCGTCCACGCTGTCGCGTTGCACGCGCAGGCGCACGCGCAGGCCGTGCACAAACTCGTCCCCTTCGTCGCTGTATTCGCGTTTGGGCGCATATTTGCTCACCAAGTCCGCCAGCGCGGGCGGACGCGCGCTCACGTCGACCAACAGGTATTTGCCAAAGCGGCAGCGCGCTTGCGCCACGTCCCACACCCGCTGCACCTTGAGGCGCAGACCGCCAGAGAAACGATCCGGCTGCGGCACGGCTTGCACGACGACGATTTGGTCGTCTTTGAGCAAGTCGCGCTGGGCGTTGTACAGCGCCTCGTCTACTGAGGCCTCCAGGGTGTCGGTTTTGTCATCGAGCTTGAACAAAATCAGCTTGCCACGTTGGCCATTGATCATGCGCAAGTCGCTGACCACACCCGCCAGCAACACCGGGTCGCGGCTGTCGACCAAGTCGTGCATGCTGGTTTTCGCAAATTGGCGGATTTCGCCCTCGGCCTCATCGAACAAGTGGCCCGACAAGAAAAACCCCAAGGCGGTTTTCTCTTGCATCAAGCGTTCGCGTACACCCCAAGGCAAGGTGTGCACCATTTCGGGCTCTTCAGTTGACGCGCCCGTGGCGTCACCCAACATGTCAAACAAGCCCACTTGATCGGCGTTGGCCGCTTGGGCTGCGGCGTACTCCATGGCCCGCTCCAAACTGGCCAACAAGGCCGCTCGGCTTTGCTCCAAGCTGTCCAAAGCCCCAGCGCGAATCAGCGCCTCGATGGTGCGCTTGTTGACTTTGGTCTTGTCGATGCGGGCCACGAAATCAAACAAGGAAGTGAAACGCCCGCCACTTTCGCGGGCGGCCACGATGGCGTCAATCGCCTGCTCGCCGGTGCCTTTGACCGCGCCCAGGCCGTAGCGCACCACGGTGTCGCTGATCGGCTCAAAACGGTAGACCCCGCGGTTGACGTCTGGCGGCTCAAAGCTGACGCCCATGGTCTTGGCGTCTTGCACCAGCACCTTGAGTTTGTCGGTGTTGTCCATTTCCACCGTCATGTTGGCGGCGTAAAACTCAGCGGTGTAATGCACCTTGACCCAACCCGTGTGGTAGGCCAACAATGAATAAGCGGCGGCGTGCGATTTGTTGAAACCGTAGCCAGCAAACTTCTCCATCAGGTCAAACACGTCGTCCGCGGTTTGCTGGTCAATGCCTTTGTCCGCTGCACCAGCGCGGAAGATCTCGCGCTGCTTGACCATCTCTTCGGGCTTTTTCTTGCCCATGGCACGTCGCAACATGTCGGCGCCGCCCAGCGAGTAGCCCGCCATGATCTGCGCGGTCTGCATGACCTGCTCTTGGTAGACCATGATGCCGTAGGTCTCCGAGAGCATCTCGGCCAAGCTGGGGTGCGGGTAAATGACCTCCTCGCGCCCGTGTTTGCGCGCCACAAAAGACGGAATCAAGTCCATGGGGCCGGGGCGATACAGGGCGTTCAGGGCGATCAGGTCTTCCAAGCGGCTGGGCTTGGCGTCACGCAACATGCCTTGCATGCCACGGCTTTCAAACTGGAACACCGCCTCGGTTTGCCCGCGCGAGAACAAGTCGTACACCCGCTTGTCGTCCAGGGGCACTTGTTCGAATTGGAAGTTCGCCATGCCTTCGTGGCGCTTGATGATGAACTCGCGTGCGATCTCCAAAATCGTCAGCGTGGCCAAGCCCAAGAAATCAAACTTCACCAAGCCTGCGGACTCCACGTCGTCTTTGTCGTATTGGCTGACCGCCGACTCGCTGCCGGGTTGTTGGTACAGCGGGCAAAAGTCGGTCAGCTTGCCCGGCGCGATCAACACGCCCCCAGCGTGCATGCCGATGTTGCGTGTCATGCCCTCCAGCTTTTGCGCCATCTCCAACAGTTGGCGCACTTCCTCTTCGCGCTCCACACGCTCGGCCAAAGCAGGCTCTTGGGCGATGGCCTCGGCGATGGTGATGTGCGTACCGGGTTTGTTGGGAATCAGCTTGGAGATGCCATCGCAAAAGCCATAGCTGAAGTCCAGCACGCGGCCCACGTCACGCACCGCCGCACGCGCGGCCATGGTGCCAAAGGTAGCGATCTGGCTGACCGCGTCGCGCCCGTAACGCTGCTTGACGTACTCAATGACCCGGTCGCGGTTGCCCTGACAAAAGTCGATATCAAAGTCAGGCATGGACACCCGCTCGGGGTTCAAAAAACGCTCGAACAGCAAGTTGTAACGCAATGGGTCCAAGTCGGTGATCTTGAGCGCATAGGCCACCAAAGAGCCCGCACCCGAGCCCCGGCCTGGCCCCACCGGACAGCCGTTGTTCTTGGCCCAGTTGATGAAGTCACCCACGATCAA
>JALRFN010000034.1 GCA_023268425.1 Burkholderiaceae bacterium
GCCCAAGGCCTGGCTTTGCGCCGCCAGCGTCGGGCCGTCAATCAACACGCCCGTGCGCTCCATGCGACACAAGACATCAGAACTGGCGATTTCAAGCGCATAAATACGCCGCAAACCCTCGTGGGCTTGAATGCGAGGCCACAAGACGCCGTGCACATCCAAGCACTGATCAGCATCCTCACAGGCATACTGACTGACGCGCTCAATGTCGACTTGCGAGATCGGAATTTGCTGGGCCCCTTTGCCGCACAAATCTTCATAAGATAAACCCGTGCGGCCCAGGTGACGTTCGGCCAAGCTGGCCAAACCATGCGGGCGATGGCACTCCAGCACATAACTTTGCAGCATGGTGTCATGGACGTAGCCGCGCACGGTCAGGCCGTGGTTGGCCCACACATGCTGGTCGTACTTGATGTGCTGTCCCAGCTTGGCGGCACTGGGGTTCTCCAACCATGGGCGCAGGCGCTGCAGCACACCATCCAGCGGGAGTTGCTGTGGCGCACCGGGGTAATCATGGCCCAAAGGCAGATAAGCCGCTTGGCCTGCTGCGACGCTGAAACTGATGCCAACCAAACGCGCTTGCATGGCATTCAAACTCGTGGTCTCAGTATCCAACGCAACCAAAGCTGCCGCTTGCAAGCGTTCCAACCAAGCTTCCAAATGCCCCCAATCCAGAATGGTGTCGTACTGCTGGTCACCGCGCACCGCAGAGACTGCAGGCGCATCAGCCCACAAATCAGCGGTCTGGCCCGCCGACACAGCCGGCGCAGGCGAGACGCCGCCCGCGGGCTTTTTCACCGTCAAACTCTTGAAACCCAAGCGGGTGTAAAACGCCAAAAGCGCCTCTTCTTGCGCCTCGCGCATGGCCAAGCCGTCCAGTGCTGGCCACTGCGCAAGTTCACCGCTCAAATCGCAATCTGTTTTGATCGTCACCAAGGTGCGTGACAGCGGCAAACGCGGCAAGGCCTCGCGCAGGTTTTCGCCCGCTTTGCCCTTGACCTGCTCGGCCGAGGCAATCAAGCCATCCAAGGAACCGAACTCCATCAACCATTTGGCGGCGGTCTTTGGCCCCACCTTGTCGACACCGGGGACGTTATCCACCGCGTCGCCCACCAGCGTCTGGAAGTCAATCATGCGCTCGGGCGGCACCCCAAACTCTTGGGTCACGCCGGCGATGTCGCGACGTTTGCCATTCATGCTGTCTTCGATGACGATGTGCTCGGTCACCAGCTGGCTGAGGTCTTTGTCGCCGCTGGAAATCAAGACTTGAAAGCCAGCACGCTCAGCTGCACACGCCAAGGTGCCAATGACATCATCAGCCTCAACGCCGGGCACGCTCAAAACAGGCCAGCCCATCAACTGCACGACCTCGTGAATAGGC
The DNA here is from genome assembly GCA_023268425.1 of Burkholderiaceae bacterium. Taxonomy (GTDB): domain Bacteria; phylum Pseudomonadota; class Gammaproteobacteria; order Burkholderiales; family Burkholderiaceae_C; genus RS62. The sequence continues at coordinate 1,382 of JALRFN010000034.1, forward strand.
TCAATCTGCGCACGCAAATCGTCTGGCATGGGCGAGCGATTGGCCTTGTAATCAGCATACAGGTTATCGCGAAAGGTCGGACCGGAGGCGTCAAACACACAAGCGCCCAGCACAGCCTGAGGCCACGCACGGGACAAGGCTTGCATCATGTTGATCATGCCGCGCACGGCGCCGGTGGGCGCACTGGTGGGGTCGTTGCGATCCACTCGCAAGTCGGGCATGGCGTGAAAAGCGCGGTACAAATAGCTGGAGCCATCCACCAGCAGCATCAAAGGTCGGGTATCACTCATGTTCGCCATTGTCCGACAGTTTCCCCACCTAAAATGCGGGGTTGTCCGCGCTGCCTGTCGCGCGCGCCCAAAGATCCTGACATCACTGGTTTATGGCTGTTTTCACACAAGTTTCCCCCGCCGATGCCGAACACCTGCTGCAACAACTTTCGTTGGGCGAGTTGGTGGAACTGCGCGGCATTCAAGGTGGCATCGAAAACACCAACTATTTCGTCACCTCGCGCCAAGATGGCGTTGAGCGTGAATGGGTTTTGACCCTGTTTGAGCGCCTCACCCACGCCCAACTCCCCTTCTACTTGGATCTCATGCACCACCTGGCGCGCCACGGCATTGCCGTGCCCGACCCGGTCGCCGATGCCCAAGGCAAACACTTGCATACGCTTTGCGGCAAGCCCGCCGCGCTGGTCAACAAACTTCCCGGGGCCAGCCAGTTGCACCCCCAAGCGCAGCATTGCGCAGCCATGGGAGACATGCTTGCGCGCATGCATCTGGCTGCCGCTGACTACGGCGGCACACAAGGCAACCTGCGCGGCCTCGCTTGGTGGCAGGCAGTGGTGCCCGACATATTGCCCCACCTCAGTGGCACTCAACGGGACTTGCTGCGCAGCGAACTGGCTTACCAAACACACATTCACGCCAGCGCGGACTACGCGGCGTTGCCCCGCGCAGCGGTTCATGCCGATGTGTTTCGCGACAACGTGATGTTTGTCGATGAGACGCTTACGGGCGTTTTCGACTTTTATTTCGCGGGCGTTGATACGTGTTTGTTCGACCTGTGCGTGTGCATCAATGACTGGTGTGCTGATTTAGAGACTGGTGAGTTGTCTGCCGAGCGCCTGCGGGCGTTACTGCGGTCGTACCAAAATGTGCGCCCCCTACAGGCGGCCGAGCGTCGCATGCTCACCCCCATGCTGCGCGCAGCGGCCATGCGATTTTGGACCTCGCGCCTTTGGGACTACCACCTACCGCGTGAGGCCAGCATGCTGCAGCCACATGACCCCAAGCGATTTGAAAACGTATTGATGCAGCGCATCCATCACCCCATGGATTGGGCTGCTCTGGAGGCCACGGCATGA
>JALRFN010000033.1 GCA_023268425.1 Burkholderiaceae bacterium
AGCCAAGCCACCCAGCCCGGCCACAAAAACAGCAACCACAACGGTGCGGTGAGCACATAGGCAGCGCCACACCAAAACACACTGCGGATGCGCCACAAAAAGTGTGAGAAGTACCAAGTGTTGCGCGCATCGTTGCGTTTCACCAAGTCCAGCACCAAGGCCAACAACAACACCAGGGGGCCCCACTGACCGCCAGGGATCAAGGCCACAACCGCAACAAACAGATGCAGCACATAGCTGATGGTGCTGACGGTGTTGAGCTCACGCAGCCGCGCGGTCCAAGCGTCGTTCTCCGGTTCGGTGCTCACACCTCACCCGCCTCTCGCGCTTTGACCTTGCGCATGGCCTTTTCCTCCAGCCCACTCAAGCCTTCACGCCGCGCCAACTCGTTGACGACGTCTGACGGGCTCACGCCGTAATGCGCCAAGGCCACCATGCTGTGGAACCACAAATCAGCGACCTCATAGACGAGCTTGGACACATCGGCACCTTGGTCAACGTCTTTGGCCGCCATCACCGTCTCGGTGGCCTCTTCACCGATTTTCTTGAGGAAGGCATCGGGCCCCTTGTGCAGCAAGCGCGCCACATAGCTTTTTTCAGGGTCGCCACCGTTGGCCGGCTTGCGGCTTTCCACCACAGCGGCCAAGCGGTCCAAAATGTCTTGATTGCTCATCGCGTTCACTTGTAAATCGTTTCCGGGTCTTTGAGCACGGGGTCCACTGCCTGCCAAGCCCCATTTTGCAGACTTTGAAAGAAACAACTGTGACGCCCAGTGTGACACGCAATGCCGGGCTCATGGCCCAACTGCGTCACCTTGAGCAAGACCACATCGTGGTCACAATCCAGCCGCATGTCGTGCACCAGTTGGATGTGCCCCGACTCTTCGCCTTTGAACCAGAGCTTGTTGCGCGAACGGCTGAAGTAAACCGCACGCTTCAACGCCGCCGTCTGCTCCAAAGCTTCACGATTCATCCACGCAAACATCAGCACATCACCACTGCTGTTTTCTTGCGCAATCACAGGCACCAAGCCTTGCGCATCCCATTTGATTTGATCGAGCCAGTTCATGGGGCGTGATCTTACCCAGTCGACCGCAGGCGCATGGCCTCAGCGCGACGCCAACGTCGCCAAGCGAGGGCCACGATCACAAGCGCACCGCAATGCCACGCTCGCGCATGCGTGCCTTGGCTTGCTGGACGGTGTATTCACCATAGTGGAAGATGCTGGCGGCCAGCACCGCGTCGGCACCGCCCATGCTGACTCCGTCAGCCAAATGGTCAAGGTTGCCCACGCCGCCAGAAGCAATCACCGGCACACTCACCGCGTCCGCCACGGCACGGGTCAACAACAGGTCAAAACCGCTTTTGGTGCCGTCTCGGTCCATGCTGGTGAGCAAAATTTCGCCCGCACCATATTCAGCCATTTGCCGCGCCCACGCGACCGCATCCAGCCCCACGTTTTTGCGGCCTCCGTGGCTGTAGACGTCCCAACCCGGCCCAACCGGAACGCCCTCGGCGTTGAGTCGATGTTCATCGTCTGGCGTGCGGCGCTTGGCGTCAATGGCCACCACAATGCATTGCGAGCCGTACTTACCAGAAGCGTCGCGGATGACTTCCGGGTTGGCAATCGCCGCTGAATTGAAACTGGTTTTGTCAGCGCCTGCATTGAGCAAGCGGCGGACATCTGCCACGGTGCGCACACCACCACCCACGGTCAGCGGGATGAAGACTTGGCTGGCCACCGCTTCGATGATGTGCAAAATCACATCGCGCCCATCGCTGGTCGCTGTGATGTCCAAAAAGGTCAATTCGTCGGCGCCTTGCTCGTTGTAACGGGCAGCGATTTCTACAGGGTCCCCCGCGTCACGCAGCTCCACGAAATTGACACCTTTGACCACGCGACCGCCGGTCACGTCCAAGCAAGGAATGATGCGTTTGGCCAGCATGGATTTCGTCTTTCCTTTTGGTGGCGCCCTGGTTCAAGGGGCGCCACGAAGCGGGCGCTGAACAAGCGCGCCTTGGACTTGATCAAGCCCCCAGCTCATCGGCTCGAACTTGGGCCGCCTCGAAGTCCAAATCGCCCGAATAAATCGCGCGGCCACAAATCACGCCCTCAACACCATCAGACTCGACTGCACACAGCTGCTCGATATCCGCCATGTTGGACAAACCACCCGAAGCGATGACCGGGATCGTCAACGACTGCGCCAGTTTGACCGTGGCATCGATGTTGATGCCACTGAGCATGCCATCACGGCCAATGTCGGTGTAGATGATGGATTCGACGCCCCAGTCTTCAAACTTTTTGGCCAAGTCCACCACCTCATGTCCGGTCAGTTTGCTCCAACCGTCCGTCGCGACTTTGCCATCTTTGGCATCCAAGCCCACGATGATGTGTCCGGCAAACGCGGTGCAAGCGTCTTTCAAAAACCCGGGGTTCTTGACCGCAGCAGTGCCAATGATCACGTAAGCCAAACCGGCATCGATGTATTTCTCAATGGTGTCCAAATCGCGAATGCCACCGCCGAGTTGCACCGGAATGTCATCGCCGACTTCACTCAGAATGGCTTCGATCGCCGAGAAGTTTTGCGGCTTGCCCGCAAAAGCACCATTCAAATCCACCAAATGCAAGCGGCGCGCGCCCTTGTTCAGCCAATTCCTGGCCATGGCCGCGGGGTCTTCCCCAAACGTGGTCGCTTGGTCCATATCGCCTTGTTTCAGGCGCACGCAGTGACCGTCCTTGAGATCAATGGCGGGAATCAAAATCATGGCTATCAGAGAGAGAAACGGTGAACAAATGCAGGCAATCAAACTTGCCAGTGAAGGAAATTGCGATAGAGCGCCAAGCCTTGGTCGGCACTTTTTTCGGGGTGAAATTGTGTCGCGAAAATATTATCGCGCGCCACAGCACAGTCAAAATGACCGCCGTAGTCTGTCTTTGCGGCAGCATGTAGCGGGTTGCTGACACGGGCGTGATAGCTGTGCACAAAATAAAACCAACTGCCATCCGCGATGCCCTGCCACATCGCGTGGCGGACTTGATGCTCAGATTCGGTGGGCCAAACTTGGTTCCAACCCATTTGAGGCACCTTGTAGCGCATGCCGTCGGCCTGAAACTGACCTGTCAAGTCAAATTTGACCACCGCTCCAGGGATCAAACCCAAACCAGGTGTGTCCCCTTCTGCACTGTGGTCGAGCAACATTTGCATGCCCACACACACACCAAACAAGGGCTTATTGGCCGCCGCCTCCAGCACAGCCTCCAGCAAACCCGATTCGCGCAATTCGCGCATGCAATCGGGCATCGCGCCCTGACCGGGCAAGACCACGCGGTGTGCATCTCGCACCACCTGCGGGTTCGACGTCACGGTCACTTCAGCGTGATCGACCGAGGACGCGGCGTGCATGACCGCTTGAGCCACCGAACGCAAATTGCCCATGCCGTAATCAACGACGGCCACACGGTTGGCGTTCATGCACGGTCTCCGCGTCGGCTCACGCGCAAACGACTTGCGCACAGTGCGGCGCTGGCAAAGGCGGTCGTCACAAACTGCCCTTGGTCGAGGGGATCACGCCTTGCGCGCGCGGATCGATCTCCAAGGCTGCACGCAAGCTGCGACCAAAAGCTTTGAAAATCGTTTCGCACTGGTGGTGCGCATTGGCGCCTTTGAGGTTGTCAATGTGCAGGGTCACGCCCGCGTGGTTCACAAAGCCTTGAAAAAACTCAAACACCAGCTGCGTGTCCAAGGCGCCGATCATGCCGGAGGTGAAATCCACCCCCATGTGCAAACCCGGGCGGCCAGAAAAGTCCACGACCACACGACTCAAAGCCTCGTCCAAAGGGACGTACGCATGACCGTAGCGGCGAATGCCCTTCTTGTCGCCCACCGCCTGAGCAAAGGCTTGCCCCAGGGTGATGCCAATGTCTTCGACGGTGTGGTGGCCGTCGATGTGCAAATCACCCTCGCAGTGCACCTCCAAGTCCATCAAGCCGTGGCGCGCGATTTGATCCAACATGTGGTCCAAAAAGCCAATGCCCGAGGTCAGTTGGGCTTGCCCCGTGCCATCGACATTCAAGACCACGTGGATTTTGGTTTCAGCCGTCTGGCGACTGACTTGGGCCGTGCGGTTCATAGCGATTCCTCAAGGGCGGCGAGCATCAGGGTGTTTTCTTCCGGCGTGCCCACCGTCAAACGCAAACAGTTGTCCAGCAAAGCGTGCATTTTAGAAATGTTCTTGACCAAGATGCCGCGTGCCTTCATGCCTGCAAAGGCTTTGGCCGCGTCAGGCACACGCGCCAAGATCATGTTGGCCTCGCTGGGAAAGGGTCGCACACCGGGCATGGCGCTCAGGGCAGCCAACAAACGCGCGCGCTCCTCTCGCAAGACCTTGGCCTGCTGAGCGAACACCTCTGCGTGCTCCAGGGCGAACAAAGCGCACTCATAGTTCAGCACGCTGATGTTGTAGGGCGGCCGCACCTTGTTGATTTCAGCGATCAAGTCCTTGGGACCAAGCATGTAACCCAAGCGCACCCCGGCCAAACCAAACTTGGACATGGTGCGCATCAGCAACACATGCCGGTGCGTCTCCAAGCGGTCGATGTAGCTTCGGCTGGCGAAAGGCTGGTAGGCCTCGTCCATGACCACCAAGCCGCCTTGTGCACCTTGGGCTTGAATGATGCGCTCCAACACGCTGTCGTCCCACAAATTGCCGGTTGGGTTGTTGGGGTAAGCCAAGTACACGATGGCGGGTCGATGCTGGTCAATCGCCGCCAGCATGGCCGCTTCGTCTAACTCGAACGCTGCAGTCAGCGCCACGCCGTGAAATGCCAAGCCTTGCAGTTGCGCGCTCATCGCGTACATCACAAACCCGGGTTCGGGCGCCAAGATGCTGGCACCCGGTATGTCGCAGGCCAGCGCCAGCAACGCGATCAATTCGTCCGAACCATTGCCCAGCATGATGTCGTAGCCATCGGGCATCCCCGCGTGGCGCGCCAAGGCCGCTCGCAAATCATCGACACGGCCATCTGGGTAGCGGTTCAGAGCCAAACGGCCCAATCGCTCGCCCAAGGCTTGCTGCAGCGTCGGCGGCAAACCAAAGGGGTTTTCCATCGCGTCGAGCTTGACCATACCGACCGAGTCTTGGATGGCATAAGCGTGCATGGACTGCACATCTTGCCGAATGCGCTGATGCGCCGATAAACGATCGTTCATGTGGATGCCCTCATGGGCGGCACAGGGGCGAGCCGGAATTCCGCGGCACGGGCATGGGCCTGCAAGCCCTCGCCGTAGGCAAGCTCAGCGGCGATGGCGCCCAAGCCCTGCGCCCCTTGGGCACTGACCTCAATCAAACTGCTGCGCTTTTGAAAGTCATAGACGCCCAGCGGCGAACTGAAACGCGCTGTGCCTGAAGTGGGCAACACGTGGTTGGGGCCTGCACAGTAATCGCCCAAGCTTTCACTGGTGTAGGCCCCCAAAAAGATGGCACCAGCGTGGCGCAACACAGGCTCCCACTGGTGCGGGTCACGGCTGGAAACCTCCAAATGCTCTGGCGCGATGCGGTTGCTGATCGCGCAAGCCTCAGCCATGTCCCGAGTCAAAATCAAGGCTCCCCGATCGTTGAGCGACTTCAGGATGATGTCGCGACGCGGCATCTCGGGCAGCAGGCGCGCCATCGCGGCTTGCACCGCATCCAGGTAAGCCGCATCGGGACACAACAAAATGCTTTGCGCCAATTCGTCATGCTCGGCTTGGCTGAACAAATCCATGGCGACCCACTCGGCAGGCGTCGTGCCATCAGCCAAAACGAGAATCTCCGAGGGGCCCGCAATCATGTCGATGCCAACACTGCCAAACACGCGTTTTTTGGCGCTGGCCACATAAGCGTTGCCTGGGCCGGTGATCTTGTCGACTTTGGGGATGCTCTGCGTCCCGTAGGCCAAGGCTGCAACGGCCTGCGCACCGCCAATCGTGAACGCACGGCTGACACCTGCGACGTGTGCCGCCGCCAACACCAACTCATTTCTCTCGCCCATTGTGGCACTTGCTTCGCCCGAACCACCTGCCGCCACGCTGCCGCGCGCCGGGGTGGGGACCACCATGATGATTTCGCCCACCCCTGCGACATGTGCGGGTACCGCGTTCATGATCAAGCTGGATGGATAAGCGGCTTTGCCGCCCGGCACGTAAATGCCCACGCGATCCAAGGGTGTGACTTTTTGTCCCAGCAAAGTGCCGTCCTCGTCGCGGTAGCTCCAGCTCTCGCCCGAAGCTTTTTTCTGCGCCTCGTGGTAAGTGCGCACACGACGGGCTGCGCCCTCCAAAGCCTCGCGCTGCGCGGCTGGCAAGCCATCGAACGCCGCTTTGAAGTCTGCTGCCGTCATCTCCAACTCGGCCACTGAACCCGCCTGAAGGCCATCAAACCGTTGCGTATACGCCAACACCGCATCATCACCACGTTGTCGCACATCGGCCAAGATGTCGGCCACACGCTGCTCAATGGCGGCGTCGGTTTCTGCTGCCCAATGCAAGCGCGCTTGAAAGGCTTGCTCGAAGCCTGCGTCACGCGTGTCCAACAGCGGAATGTTCAGTGGTGTCCCCATCATGCTCGTCACCTCCATCACGCGATGGCGCCAGCCTTGGCGGCCATGGCGTCCAACAAAGGCTGCAAACGGGCGCACTTGAGCTTCAAAGAAGCGGGATTGACCACCAGACGGGCACTGATGTCCATGATGTGCTCGACCTCCACCAAGCGGTTGGCTTTCAATGTGTTGCCCGTGGAGACCAAATCGACAATCGCGTCCGCCAGGCCAATCAAGGGCGCCAGCTCCATGCTGCCGTAGAGCTTGATCAAGTCCACGTGCATGCCTTTGGTGGCAAAAAATGCGCGCGCCATGTGCGTGTACTTGGTCGCCACTTTCAAGCGCGCACCCCGGCGCACCGCTTGGGCGTAGTCAAAGTCTGCAGGCACGGCCACGCTCATTCGGCACTTGGCAATGTCCAAATCAATCGGCTGGAACAAGTCGTCACTGGCCGACTCGGCTTGGTGCTCGATCAAGGTGTCCAAACCGCAAACACCCAAATCCGCACCGCCCTGGGCCACGTAGGTGGGCACATCGGTGGCGCGCACCAAAACCACGCGCACGTCGGGCATGTTGGTGCCCAAGATCAATTTGCGTGAACGCTCAGGGTCTTCGCTGACCTCAATGCCCGCCGCTTGAATCAGCGGCAAGGTTTCTTCAAATATGCGTCCTTTGGACAAGGCCAGAGTGATCATGTCGTTTCCTCGCGCTGCGGCACTGACGCACCGACGCGCTTGATCTGCGCGCCCAAGGCCCGCAGCTTGTCTTCCATGCGGTCGTAGCCGCGGTCCAAGTGGTAGATGCGGTCCACCACGGTTTCGCCCTCGGCCACCAAGCCGGCAATCACCAAACTCGCTGACGCTCGCAAATCGGTGGCCATCACCGTCGCGCCAGACAACTTGGACTGCCCTTCGATCATGGCCGTGCGGCCATCAATGTGAATGGCGGCGCCCAGGCGTTGTAGCTCCTGCACGTGCATGAATCGGTTTTCGAAAATGGTTTCGGTAACCGTTGACGCACCCTGAGCAACCACATTCAAGGTCATGAACTGGGCTTGCATATCGGTGGGGAAACCGGGGTACTCGGTGGTGCGAAAGCCCTGCGCGCGCAAGCCTGCCGCGCCTGCACTGCGGACACGAATGCCACCTTCCAGGGCTTCGACCGCGACGCCAGCATCGCGCAATTTGTCGATGACGGCGTCCAAATGATCGGCCCGCGCGTGCGCCAAGGTCGCCTCACCCCCAGCGCAGGCGACCGCACACAAAAAGGTGCCTGCTTCGATGCGATCCGCCACCACCGCATGATCCACCCCTTGCAAGCGCTCGACGCCTTGAACCCGGATGCGGCTGGTGCCATGGCCTTCGATCTGCGCCCCCATGCCAATCAGCATCTCAGCCAAGTCGGTGACCTCAGGCTCTTGAGCAGCGTTTTCCAGCACCGTTTCGCCATCCGCCAAACAAGCCGCCATCAGCAAGTTTTCGGTCCCGGTGACGGTCACCATGTCGGTGCTGATGCGTGCACCCTGCAGTCGCGCCATGCCCTCAGGCAATCGCGCGTCGATGTATCCATGCTCGACACGAATCTCAGCACCCATGGCCTTCAAGCCTTTGATGTGCTGGTCAACTGGGCGCGAGCCAATCGCGCAGCCACCCGGCAAAGACACGCGGGCATGACCAAAACGCGCGAGCAAAGGCCCCAAGACCAAAATCGACGCCCGCATGGTTTTCACCAGGTCATAAGGCGCCTCGATGTGCGTCAACCGCCCGGCGTCGAAAACCAAGGCCTGGTCACCAAGCTCGCCTGAGACCTGAACCCCCATGTGACGCAACAACTTGAGCATGGTGCGCACGTCTTGCAACTTGGGGACATTACGCAAGCGCACGGGCTGATCACTCAACAAAGCCGCACACAACTCAGGCAGCGCCGCATTCTTGGCACCAGCGATCGCCACTTGGCCGTGCAAGGGCTTGCCGCCCTGAATCACCAATTTGTCCATGCTCAGCTTTGCTCGGCCCACTCTTGGGGCGTCAGGGTTTTCATCGACAGGGCATGCACCTCATCGGTGTGCATGCGCTGCCCCAAGGTCGCGTAGACCAACTGGTGACGACGGATGCGCGGCAGTCCAGCAAAAGCCGGCGAAACAATCACTGCCGACCAATGGCGACCGTCTCCGGTCACTTCCAAATGCTCACACGCCAAACCCGCGCCAATCAATTGCGCCAACTCTTGTTCTGTCATTGCTTTCTCTCAATGCCGGATTTTGTAGCCACGCTTGAGCAAGCCCAAAGTCACAGCAGCCACCAACACCAGCGCCACGCCCACGACGCCCAAACTCAGCCAAGGCGACACATCGCTTTGGCCAAAGAAGCCGTAACGAAACCCATCAATCATGTAGAAGAACGGGTTGAAGCGACTGACGTGAAACCAAAACGGCGGCAAAGAATGCAGCGAGTAAAACACGCCGCTCAAAAACGTCATGGGCATGACCACAAAATTTTGAAACGCAGCCAGCTGATCGAACTTATCAGCCCACAGACCAGCCACCACGCCCAAAGCACCCAAAAGGGCCGAACCCATGACCGCGAAAACCACAATCCACAAGGGGTGCACAAAACTGGGCCCAGCAAACCAAGCCGTCACCACCAAAACCCCCAAACCCACCACCAAACCACGCGCAGCTGCCGACAAAACATAGGCCCAAAACCAAGCCCAGTGCGACAACGGGCTAAGCAAAATGAAGACCAGGTTACCCATGATCTTGCTTTGCACCAAACTCGATGCGCTGTTGGCGAAGGCGTTTTGCAACACGCTCATCATGACCAAACCAGGCACCAAAAACGCGGTGTAGCTCACGTCCTCGTAGACCTGCACCCGATCTTCGAGCACATGACCAAAAATCAGCATGTACATCAGGGCGGTCAGCACGGGCGCGGCCACGGTTTGGAAGCCCACCTTCCAAAAACGCAGAATCTCTTTGTAAAACAGGGTTTGCCAGCCGGTCATGATTGCCCCTGCTCCATGACGCTCAAAAACACGTCTTCCAAATCTGCGGGCCGAATCTCAACGTGTTCCGCCACACCGCCAGCGGCACGGATCTGCGCCAGCACCTCTTCCACGACTTGGGCATTCGGAGCAGGCAACTGCACGATGCGCCCCGTCACCCTGGCTTGTTCCGCCAAATGAGCAGGCAGCGGCGTGTCCAACTTGAACCGCATGATGCTGCTGGTGGCCTTGGCCAACAGGTCTGAGGTGCGCTCCAAGGCAACCAAGCGGCCTTGCTTGAGCATCGCGATGCGCGAGCACAAGGCCTCAGCCTCTTCGAGGTAGTGCGTGGTCAACAGCACCGTCGTGCCTTGCTTGTTCAGTTTGGCGACAAACTGCCAAAGCGACTGACGCAGCTCAACGTCAACACCTGCGGTGGGTTCGTCCAAGACCAAGACCTCGGGCTTGTGCACCAAGGCCAGGCCCACCAACACGCGACGCTTCATGCCGCCGGAGAGCTGGCGCATGTTCGCGTTGGCCTTCTCGCTCAAACCCAGATTGTGCAAGAGCTCGTCAATCCAATCGTCGTTCTTGCGCACGCCAAAGTAGCCCGACTGGATGCGCAAGGCTTCGCGTACCGAAAAGAATGGGTCAAAGACCAGCTCTTGCGGCACCACACCCAAGGCGCGGCGCGCCGCCGCAAAGTCGCGCGTGACGTCGTGTCCCATGACGCTGACTGCGCCTTGGCTGGCTTGCGTCAAGCCAGCCAGAATGCTGATCAGCGTTGTCTTGCCTGCGCCGTTGGGGCCAAGCAAGCCAAAAAACTCGCCACGCTGCACATCGAAGGAGACATCGTCCAATGCGTGAAACGCCCCTTTGGCCGTGACGTAAGACTTGGCGACGTGTTGGAATGAAATTGCGGTCATGAACCGCGTATTTTAGGGCGTGCTACCCGTCAAAGCGGGGCTGACTCGGCGTCAGGACTCAATAAACCATCCAAACCGTATGCACGCACCAAAGCCAACAAGGGCGCGCCCGCACCCGTCAGGCCAAAACTGCCGCCACCGGCTTGCACGCGGCGGCGAAGCGCCAACAACAAAGCGATGCAACTGCTGTCCAGTTGCGCCACGGCCGAGGCGTCGACGGTGACCAACTGGCCATTCACGTCCGCAGGCAACGCCAGGGAGAAACGCGCAAGCAGGTCGCGGGCTTCCGTGGCCGTGACTTGAGACGGCAATTGCAGCATCGCTCAGGCCCCTTGGTTCAACTGGCGCAAACCCGCAATCAATCCATCCAAGCCTTTTTGCCGAATCAAGCCCGCGAATTGCGTGCGATAGGTTTCGACCAACCAGATACCCACCACGTTCACGTCGTAAATCACCCAATGGTCACCCTCTGCCGTCAGACGATAGCCCAGCGGCACCGGATCAGCAGACGAACTGCGGATCTCCGACTTGACTGCAACATCGGTATCAGTCGGCGCCATGCGCACAGGCAGCACCACCAGGGTCTTGCCCGCAATGTGTTTGACCGCTCCCGCATATGTGCGCACCAGCAAGACCTTGAACTCTTGCTGCAAGGCCGTGCGCTGCTCGGGCGTGGCTTGCCGCCAGGCTGGGCCGACGGTGGAGGCAGTCATCCGCTCGAACGCCATGTTTGGAATGACCAACTCGTCCACCAAAGCTTTGATTTTTTCGACATTGCCCGACGTGAGCGCAGGATCCGCCTGCACGCGGGACATCAACACGTCACCCAGTTTTTGGATGAATGCATCGGGTGCTTGGCGAGTCGCCGCATGAGCGGCGCCCACAAGGGCCAACAATGCCAGCGTGCACAGTTGGCGACGCGAAGATTTGAATAGGTTCAATGGTGTCATGTTTTTTCTCCCTGCATTGACTCGCGCCAAACTCATTGGCTGTTATCAATTTTATGGTTTTCTCGTTGCAAATAGGCGTCACGCACAAAGGCATAAGGGTCCAAAGCCAAACCACCCAGTGCATTGGTCACGCCCAACAGCTCCGCCCGCTGGTTCACGGCGCCCAACAAACCCAGGTTGGTTCGGGTTGACGCGTGCTCGATGTTCAATGCCGCAGTTGGCGTTGCGCCTTCACTCACATGCAGCCAATTCACTTTTTGATCTTCGTCCACCAAACCACTGGACAAAATGGCTGCGCCTGTGTTGCGCACAGTCGAGGGCCCGAACACCGGCAGGACGATGTAGGGGCCATTGGGCACCCCCCACACGCCCAAGGTCTCGCCTAGGCCATGGCTGGTGCGTTGCATGCGCATTTCACTGGCGATGTCCAACAAGCCGTAAAGGCCCAAGGTCGAGTTCACCGTGAAGCGCATGAAATTGGTGACGGCCTCTTCGCCTTTGAACTGCAACGCCGCATTCACCGACGACCACAAATCACCCAGATTGCCAAAAAAATTGGACACGCCAGTGCGCACAGGGCTAGGCACAACATCGCGATAAGCGGTCGCCACAGGCTTGGCCACCGCGTTGTCCAACTTCTCATTGAACGCATAGATGCTGCGGTTCATGGGCTCCAAGGGGTCATTGGCATTGGCGTATGGACCGGTGGCGCAGCCGGTGGAGGCCAGCATGCCCACGACCAGACAGGTTGAGATGATGGGCTTCGTCATTTGGGCTCCGATTTGTTGGCCGTTTGATTGAACAAAAACTGGCTGATCAAGCTCTCCAAGACAACCGCCGATTGGGTTTGCGTGATGGTTTCCCCGCCTTGCCAGCTGGCACTGTCATAGCCGGCTTGCACGCCGATGTACTGCTCGCCCAGCAAGCCACTGGTCAAGATCTTGAGGGAGCTGTCTTTGGGAAAAGGATATTCTCTTTGCATGTCCAGCACCACTTGTGCTTGGTAGGTGTGGGTGTCAAAACGAATGCTCTTGACGCGCCCGACCACCACACCAGCACTCTTGACCGCAGCTTGTGGCTTCAAGCCACCAATGTTGTCAAACCGTGCGGTGACCACATAGGTTGGCTGCCAACTGATTTGCAACAAGTTGGCGGCTTTCAAGGCCATGAAGGTGAGTGCCAACACGCCAATCACCACCAACATGCCAACCCAAACATCCAATTTAGAACGCTGCATGCTCACCCCCAATCAAATCGAAAACATCATGGCGGTGAGCAAAAAGTCCAATGCCAAGACACTCAAGGACGCCATCACCACGGTGCGCGTCGTCGCACGCGCCACGCCTTCCGGTGTCGCTTGACAGGCATAGCCTTGCAACACCGCCAAAAAACTCACTGCGAAACCAAACACCAAACTTTTGATCACGCCGTTACCCACATCTCGCCACACGTCAACGCCGCTTTGCATCTGGCTCCAAAACGAACCCGTATCGATACCGATCAAGCCCACACCAACCAGCCAACCGCCCATGATGCCTACGGCACTGAACACAGCGGCCAAAATGGGCATCACCAGCACGCCACCCCAAAACCGTGGCGCCAATACACGCGCCTCGGGGTCAACGGCCATCATCTCCATGGCCGTCAGCTGCTCACCCGCTTTCATCAAACCAATTTCCGCGGTCAATGCGGTGCCCGCACGCCCGGCAAACAGCAGCGCGGAGACCACAGGCCCCAGCTCTCGCACCAAGCTCAGCGCCACCAACAAGCCCAAGGCCTCGGAAGAACCATAGCGCTGCAAGGTGTAATAGCCCTGCAAACCCAGAACAAAGCCGACAAAGGCGCCCGACACCACAATGATGGCCAAGCTGTGGTTGCCCAAAAAGTGCATTTGATCGCGCACCAAGCCAAAGCGCGTCAGCACGCGTGGCCCCAGCCACAACAAACGCCCACACAAGCGCGCTGCAGCACCCAAGTTGCTCAGCAACACCCGCACCGCCGCGCCCAGTCGTGCCAGCGCGTTCATGCTCGCCCCCCAGGCGCATCCGCACCAAAATCGTCAGCCAAGCTCGCGGCGGGGTAATGAAAGCGCACGGGGCCATCGGCCCTGGCCTGCACGAACTGCTGAACCAATGGGTCTTCGCTCGCCCGCACGGCTTCGGGCGGGCCCTGTGTCACCACCGCGCCGTTGGCCAAAATCACCACGTGGTCGGCGATGCGAAATGTCTCTTCCAAGTCATGGGACACGATGACACTGGTCATACCCAAGGCATCGTTGAGTTCTCGAATCAACTGCGCCGTGGTGCCCAAGGAAATCGGATCCAAACCTGCGAATGGCTCGTCGTACATCATGAGCTCGGGGTCCAAGGCCATGGCACGCGCCAAGGCCACGCGTCTGGCCATCCCGCCAGAGACGTCCGCAGGAAACAAGTCGCGCGCACCGCGCAAACCAACCGCATTGAGCTTCATCAACACCACGTCGCGTATGAGCTCCTCTGGTAAATCGGTGTGCTCGCGCAAGGGGAAGGCGACGTTGTCGAACACCGACAAGTCGGTGAACAAGGCGCCGAACTGAAACAGCATGCCCATGCGTCGGCGCAAATTGAACAGGGCTGGGCGCGCCAAGTCATCAACGGGCTCGCCAAAGACCCGAACCGACCCGCTGTTGGCTCGGATCTGGCCGCCAATGAGGCGCAGCATGGTTGTTTTGCCGCCACCGGAAGCGCCCATCAGTGCCGTCACTCGCCCTTGTGGGATGCGCACGTTGATGCCCTCCAAAATCGGGCGCCCCGATGGATAGGCGAAACAAACGTCCGCAAACTCAACCACAGCCTCAGCGTTCACAACAACAGTCCATCCCTTGTACACCTCGTGCAGGTGCGAGGTATTTATGACACCAAATGATAAGGGAAGACCCTGACGGGGAAACAAAAACGCGGCCTCAAGGCCGCGTTTTCGTCACGTTTTTGCGACGCCGTGATCAGCGCGGCAAATCCGTTGTGCCCATCAAGAACTCGTCGATGGCGCGTGCGGCTTGGCGACCCTCACGGATGGCCCAAACCACCAAGCTCTGCCCTCGACGCATGTCACCTGCGGCGAAGACCTTGTCAACATTGGTCACATAGCCACCCTGCTCCTCGGTGCTGGCCGAGGCGTTGCCGCGGCCGTCTTTCTCGACACCAAAGGCATCCAAGACCTCGGCCATGGGGTTGGTGAAGCCCATGGCCAACAACACCAAATCAGCCTTGACCTCTTTTTCGCTGCCAGCGACTTCCACGAGTTTGCCGTCTTTGAACTCCACCTCAACCGTGGTCAAGGCTTTGACCTGACCGCCTTCACCAGAGAAGGATTTGGTCGACACCGAAAACTCACGCTCACAGCCCTCTTGGTGGCTGGAGCTGGTGCGCAATTTCAGCGGCCAATAAGGCCAAATCAAGGACTTGTTTTCCTTTTCTGGTGGCATGGGCATGACTTCAAATTGCGTCACACTGGCGGCGCCGTGGCGGTTGCTGGTGCCCACGCAGTCGCTGCCGGTGTCGCCACCGCCAATGACGACCACATGTTTTCCTTTGGCGTCGATTTTGAGGTCCAGCGCGTCACCAGCCACTTCCTTGTTTTGACGCTGCAACAGCTCCAGCGCGAAATGGATGCCGCTCAACTCGCGCCCAGGCACAGGCAAGTCCCTGGGGTGCTCAGCGCCACCAGCCAACAACACCGCGTCAAACTCAGCCAAGACCGCATCTGCGGCCAAGGTCTCTTTGGACCAGTTGGTGACCTTGCTGCCCTGGGGCCAAGCGCCGACCAGCACGCCCGTGCGGAAGGTCACGCCCTCGGCCTCCATCTGCTCGACCCGGCGATCGATGTGCGATTTTTCGAATTTGAAGTCGGGAATGCCGTAGCGCAGCAGGCCACCCACGCGATCGTTCTTTTCAAATACCGTAACGTCGTGACCGGCGCGCGCCAACTGCTGCGCTGCCGCCATGCCGGCTGGACCCGAACCCACGACGGCCACCTTCTTGCCGGTTTTGACGGCCGAGACCTGTGGCGTTACCCAACCTTCGGCCCAGGCCCGATCGATGATGGCGTGCTCGATCGACTTGATGCCCACCGCGTCATTGTTGAAGTTGAGCGTACACGCCGCTTCGCAAGGTGCGGGACAAATGCGGCCCGTGAACTCAGGAAAATTGTTGGTCGAATGCAGCACCTCAATGGCTTGCCGCCATTGCTTGTTGTAGACCAAGTCATTGAAGTCCGGAATGATGTTGTTGACTGGGCAACCGTTGTTGCAAAACGGTGTGCCGCAATCCATGCAACGCGCGCCCTGTTGGGACGCCTGCGCCTCATCCAGCGTGATCACAAACTCTTTGTAGTGTTTGACGCGCTCAGCAACGGGCGCGTAGCCCTCTTCCAAGCGTTCGAATTCGAGAAAACCGGTTGTCTTGCCCATGGTGTTTTCCTTTATCTCAATGCGACCGTGCTTCAGGCGACCACTTTGGCGTCTTGCACGCCGCTGGTCTGTGCGGCATTCAACTCACCCAAAGCGCGCTTGTATTCGGTCGGGAAGACCTTGACGAACTGGGTGCGGGTTTGCGTCCAGTTGTCCAGGATTTCACGGGCGCGCTTGGAACCCGTGTGGCGCACATGCTCAGACAACATGTGTTTGAGCTGCACCTCGTCACTTTGGCCTCGATGCCAAACGGCGCGGTCGACTTGCTTTTCCTGCTCTGCAGCGGTGAGCACAGGGTCCAAACTCACCTGCGCGGTGTTGCAGCGACTGGCAAACTGTCCGTCTTCGTCGAAAACGTAGGCCACACCACCACTCATGCCCGCAGCGAAGTTGCGCCCCGTGGCCCCCAAGACCACCACCGTGCCGCCCGTCATGTACTCGCAACCGTGGTCGCCCGTGCCTTCGACGACCGCTTGTGCGCCCGACAAACGCACCGCAAAGCGCTCACCCGCGACGCCACTGAAGAAAGCCTCGCCCGTGGTCGCACCGTACAAAACGGTGTTGCCCACCACGATGTTGTTGGCGGCATCGCCACGGAAGTCCAAGCTGGGGCGCACGATGATGCGCCCTCCACTCAAGCCCTTACCGGTGTAGTCGTTGGCCTCGCCAATCAAACTCAGGGTCACACCTTTGGCCAAGAACGCACCAAACGACTGACCACCCGTGCCTTCAAGTTGAATGTGCAAGGTGTCGTCGGGCAAGCCTTCGGGGTGCAAACGCACCAACTCACCCGACAACAAGGCGCCCACCGTTCGGTTGACGTTGCGGGCGTGGTCCATGAACTTGACCTTTTCGCCCTTGTCCAAGGCCGCACGCGATTTTTCGATCAAGCGCTGGTCCAAAGCCTTGTCCAAACCGTGGTCTTGTGTCTCGGTGTGGAAGCGCGAGACTTCGGCGGGCATGGGCGGCTGATAGAACAAACGCGAGAAGTCCAGACCCTTGGCTTTCCAGTGATCCACGCCTTTGCGCATGTCCAACAAGTCTGCACGTCCGATCAACTCATCAAAACTGCGAATGCCCAACTGCGCCATGATTTGACGCACCTCTTCGGCCACGAAGAAGAAATAGTTGACCACGTGCTCGGGCTGTCCCGTGAACTTGGCGCGCAGCGCCGGGTCCTGTGTCGCCACGCCCACCGGACAGGTGTTCAGGTGGCACTTGCGCATCATGATGCAGCCCTCAACGACCAACGGCGCAGTGGCAAAACCGAACTCGTCGGCACCCAACAGGGCGCCAATGACCACGTCACGACCCGTCTTCATCTGGCCGTCGGCTTGCAGGCGCACGCGACCGCGCAGGCGGTTCATGACCAACGTCTGCTGGGTTTCGGCCAAGCCAATTTCCCAGGGGCTGCCCGCATGTTTGATCGAGCTCAATGGGGATGCTCCAGTGCCACCATCGTGACCCGCGATCACGATGTGATCAGCCTTGGCTTTGGTCACACCAGCGGCGATGGTGCCGACACCGATTTCCGCCACCAACTTGACGCTGATGTCGGCACGTGGGTTCACGTTCTTCAAGTCGTGAATCAACTGCGCCAAGTCTTCGATCGAGTAGATGTCGTGGTGAGGCGGCGGCGAAATCAAACCCACGCCCGGCACCGAGTAACGCAACTGACCGATGTATTCGCTGACCTTGCCCCCGGGCAACTGGCCGCCTTCACCAGGCTTGGCGCCCTGAGCCATCTTGATTTGGATTTGGTCGGCGCTCGACAGGTACTCCGCGGTCACACCAAAGCGGCCCGAGGCCACTTGCTTGATACGCGAGCGCAGGCTGTCACCTGCTTGCAAGGGCACATCCGCCACGATGCGGTCACTGCCCAGAATTGACGCGAAGCTCTCGCCCGTCTTGATGGGGATGCCTTTCAACTCGTTGCGGTAGCGTTTGGGGTCTTCGCCGCCTTCACCCGTGTTGCTCTTGCCACCAATGCGGTTCATGGCCACGGCCAGGGTGGTGTGCGCTTCTGTCGAAATTGAACCCAGCGACATCGCGCCCGTGGCGAAGCGCTTGACGATCTCGGCAGCAGGTTCCACCTCGTCCACGGCAATCGCCTTGCTGGGGTCCAACTTGAACTCAAACAGACCGCGCAGCGTCATTTGGCGCTTGGTCTGATCGTTGATGATCTGCGCGTACTCTTTGTAGGTGTTGAAATTGTTGGCACGTGTGCTGTGCTGCAACTTGGCAATCGCATCTGGCGTCCACATGTGCTCTTCGCCGCGAGCGCGCCATGC
>JALRFN010000044.1 GCA_023268425.1 Burkholderiaceae bacterium
GCTGTTTGCGTTGCAGATCCATGCGAACGGCCGCAGCGCTGTGGTTGTATCGAGGGGTGCACCGAGGTGTGCCGGGGTGTGTGTCGGGCCGGCTCTGTTCGGGTCGGCGACAATGCTCCCTTTGTGTCCGATTGCCCGCCATGCGTTTCTTGCCCCAAGTCCATCGCCAAACATCTTTGCGAGAGTTTGTTTTTCTCATGGCTGGGCTCATGAGTGTCGTCGCCATGGGCGTCGATGGCATGTTGCCAGCACTGGCCGAGATGCGGGTCGATTTGGCTGTGGCGCAAGCCAGCGATATGCAATACGTGGTGTTGGTCTTGTTTCTGGGCTTGTCAGCAGGCCAATTGGTGTGCGGCCCTGCAGCGGATCGCTATGGCCGCAAACCCGTGATCGCGGTGGGCTTTGCGATCTTTGTGGTGGGCTGCGTGGTGTCGAGCCTGGCCACCAGTCTGGGCATGATGCTGATCGGACGGGTGATTCAAGGGTTGGGGGCAGCCGCGCCGCGCGTCGTCTCGATGGCCATGGTGCGCGATCGCTATGAGGGCCGCGAGCTGGCTCGGGTCAATTCCTTTGTCACCACCACCTTCATCTTGGTGCCCATGATCGCGCCGTCCATCGGGCAGGTGGTCACGTGGGTGTTTGGGTGGCGAGCCATCTTTCTGTTTTTTGCCGGCATTGGGCTGTGCTCAACCGTGTGGTTGCTGTGGCGCCAAGCGGAGACCTTGCCAAAGAACAAGCGCCAGCCCCTCAGCTTCAAAGGGGTGGGGCGGGCGTTTCATGAGTGCATCAGTCACCCGGACAGCTGGCCTTTTGTGGTGGCGCTGGGCTTGGTGTTTTCGCCGCTGTTCGCCTACCTCGGCAACGCGCAGCACATCTTTGGCGTGCTCTATGGGCAGCCGGTGTGGTTTCCCGTGTTGTTTGGTGCGCTGGCCAGCACGGTCGGACTGGCGAGTCTCGTGAACGCCAAATGGGTGATGCGTTGGGGCTCGCACCGACTGGTGGGCAACGCGCTGTTGGTGTTGTCAGGGTTGGCAATCACCTATGGGCTGATGCGCTGGTGGTGGCCTGAGATCGACCAGCTGGTCGTCACCTATGTGTGGATGGGCATGTCGTTTTTCACTTTTGGCTTGTTGTTTGGCAATCTCATGGCCTTGTCGCTGCAACCGCTTGGACACATGGCCGGCGTCGCCTCGGCATTGATGTCCACCCTGACCAATTTGATTGCGACCGCCATCGGTGCAGCCATTGGCCACTTTCTCATCCATGACATTTCAGGCATGGTGTGGGGCACGGCGGCCTGTGCCCTGGCTGCCTATGGCATCACCCATCGCATTCGACGCAAATCCACGCACACGCCTGCATCCGTGTCCTGAGCCATCGCTTTGATGCCTGCGTGACCACTCGGCGAAGTGGAGTGCAGGCAGACGCCGTATAGTCCCCTTTTTTGCTTACGGAGCGCGACGATGCACGTGGACTACTACATGGTTCCCAACAGCCCTTGGACCTACCTCGGGCATGAACGACTGGCCAAAATCGCCGCGGAAACCGGCGCCACCATCGCCATCAAACCCATGGATTTGGGCAAGATTTTTCCGCTGTCGGGTGGTCTGCCACTGCCCAAGCGCGCGCCCCAGCGCCAGGCCTACCGATTGGTGGAATTGGCCCGCTTTCGAGATCACTTGGGCATGCCGCTGAATATCCACCCTGCGTTTTTCCCGGTCCCGGCCGACGCGGCGTCTGCATTGATCGTGGCGGCCAATCAAAACGGCGGTACCGCTGCTGCCATGAAGCTGGCCGGCGCGCTGTTGCGTGCCGTGTGGGCCGAAGAACGCAACATCGCTGATGCCGACACCTTGGCCGCTTTGGTCCAATCATGCGGCTTGCCACCTGAACTGGTGAAGGCCGCGAGCAGCGATGCGGTGCAGGCCGAGTACCACGCCAACACCGAAGCCGCGATCGCCTTGGGCGTGTTTGGTGCGCCTACTTATGTGATCAACGGCGAAATGTTCTGGGGCCAGGACCGGTTGGAATTCGTCGAGCACGCGCTTAAACAAGGCGCTTGATCTATCGGTCGTCGCGTGCGCGGCGGCGCATGCCATCACGCCGCCCCTGGCCGACAGCCATAAAAAAAGGGGCTTGAATGGTCTCAAGCCCCTTTGCTGGTTTCAACTCAAAGTCAAGCGAGTCAACCCAGCATCACGTGTTGCTCTCGAACACGCCGCCGTATGTGGCACGCAGCTC
>JALRFN010000119.1 GCA_023268425.1 Burkholderiaceae bacterium
GGCGCCCGAAGAAACCCGGAGATTCCGATATGAACCCCGATCGCCGCGCCCTCTTGGCGCGCTCGGCTGCCGCATGTGCCGCCGCCGTTTTGCCCTGGGCCCGCGCCGAACAAAGCAGCCCCCGAGCCGTGTTCAATCCCCAAGTCAATGACTGGCGCACCTTTGACGTGACCACCCGCATCGACGTGGTCACCGGCGGCAAGGCCACGCATTTGTGGCTGCCGCTGGGTGCCATCGACAGCGAATGGCAGCGCACCCAAAGCGTCGAAACCGAGAGCCAAGTGCAGGTCGAATCGCTGCGTGATCCGGTGTATCACGCGCGCATGGTGATGGCCAAATTCGCCGCTGGCACCACCGATGTCGCGCGCTTGAGCGTGACCGAGCGCGTGCAGGTGCGCAACCGCCGCGTCGACTGGTCCAAGCCCACCGGTGAGCGCTTGAGCGCCGAAGAGCAGGCGTTTTGGACGGCGCCCACGCAGCTGCTGCCCACCGACGGCATCGTGCGCGAAACCGCCTTGCGCGCCATTGGCGGTGCGGGTACTGACGTGGCCAAGGCCCGTGCGATTTACGAGTGGGTGGTGGTCAACGCCTTTCGCGATCAAGCGGTCAAAGGCTGCGGCCCCGGTGACATTCGCGGCATGCTCGAATCGGGCAACTTGGGTGGCAAGTGCGCGGACATCAACGCCTTGTTTGTCGGGATGTGCCGCTCGGTGGGCGTGGCCGCGCGCGATGTCTACGGGCTGCGCTTGGCGCCATCGGCGTTTGGCTACAAGCAACTCGGCGGCAAGTCCGAAAACCTCAGTGGCGCGCAACATTGCCGCGCCGAGGTCTTCATCCCCCGCTTTGGCTGGGTGGCCATGGACCCCGCAGACGTGACCAAGGTCATGCGCGCCGAGACGCCTGAATGGTTGCGCCTGCCCAATGGCCCCGTGGTCGAGCCTGTGTATCGCGCCTTGTTTGGCGCCTGGGAGGGCAATTGGATGGGCTACAACATGGCGCACGATCTGGTGCTGCCCGACAACGGCGGCAAAGCGCTGGGCTTTTTGATGTACCCCGTTGGGCGCGTGGGCGACGAGCCCTTGGACTCGTATCAGCCTAAAAACTTCGAGTACCACATCAGCGCGCGCGAAGTCAGCGCCTGATCCTGCGCGGTCGGCAGCTTCGTAGTGCCGACCGCGCCCTTGGGGGAGTCCTTCCTTGAAGTTAGATTTATTCCGACCATCTGCTGCATGAGGCTACTCTTAATAGCCGCCAAACAGCACATCCAGCGCCGACACGATATCTGTGGACTGCTGGCGCATAGAGGCCACCGGCTGGCCTATGCCACGACCGGGAATGGCGGCCAGGGCAGCGGTATACAGCACCAAGGCCTGCCCCTTCACCTCGCAGGCAGGGTTCAATTCACGCATGGGCAGCGGCGCATATTCAGCGCGCCTGAGCGCAACGACCACACGGGTGGCCAGACGCTCGAGAAAGCTGTTTTGCGCCTCCAGCAAATACGGTGTGCGTTCACGTAGACATCAAACTGCGCCATGCTCAGAACGTCCTGTAATGCGCCAGGGGCAAGCCTTCTTGTTCAATCCGTTCGTTGTACTGGTCGATCGCTTCGCGGTTTTGCTCATTCCAGCGTTCCCAATACAGGCGTTTGACCTCTTCAGCCAGCAAGGCGTCCACTGTGCGCGAGAAGTTCATACCCAATTCGCGAGCCTTGTCCATCACCTCGGCATTGGGTGAAAGATGGGGAGGCTTTTTGACGGCATCTTCAAAACGGAGCATGTTGACCTCCATGTTTAATGCGCAATTTTGTGCACAACACCAACTGACACAAGGTGTTTCAAGTTCAAGCCCAAGCGCTTTCACCCCGTGTCAACCCACAGTAGAAATGTCCCCCAGCAGCTTAGGCAGGTGGATTGAGCTGCCCCTCAGGCCCTGAGTCCTTAACGCTTGGCGAACACCAGATCCCAAACGCCGTGACCCAAGCGCAGGCCGCGGCGTTCGAACTTGGTTTCGGGGCGGTAGTCGGGTTTGATGGCGTAGCCGTCGGGCTGGGTGCTGGTGTTGTGCAGCGCGAGCTCAGCGCTCAACACGTCCAGCATTTGTTCAGCGTAGGGCTGCCAGTCGGTTGCGCAGTGCAGGTAGCCCCCGGTCTGCAAGGCTTCGCACAGTTTGGCGACAAAGGGGCTTTGGATCAGGCGGCGCTTGTTGTGCCGTTTTTTGTGCCACGGGTCGGGAAAGTAAATATGAATGCCCGCGAGGCTGCCCGGCGGGACCATGTCGGCCAAAACCTCCACGGCGTCGTGGGCGGCGATGCGGATGTTGCCAATGCCTTGCTCGCCGATGCGCTTGAGCAGCGCACCGACGCCGGGTTCGTGCACCTCGCAGGCCAAGAAATTGTCTTCAGGCCGCACCTGCGCAATGTGCGCGGTGGTCTCGCCCATGCCGAAACCGATTTCCAAAATCACTGGCGCGTCGCGGCCAAATAACTCGCGCCAGTCCAAGCGCTTTGGCTGGTAGGGCACCAGAAATTGCGGCCCCC
>JALRFN010000249.1 GCA_023268425.1 Burkholderiaceae bacterium
GCCAATCGACACCATGATCATCACCGAGACCAGGGCGGCCATGGGGATTTGGCCGACCCAGTCGCCCAAGACCACCACCAAAATCAGCAAGACCACGCCGGCCACCAGCGTTGACAAACGGCCGCGACCGCCGGACTTCACGTTGATCACCGATTGACCGATCATCGCGCAACCGGCCATGCCGCCCAGCAAGCCGGTGAAGAAATTGGCCACGCCTTGGCCGGCGCACTCGCGGCGCTTGTCGCTTTTGGTGTCGGTCAACTCATCGACGATGGTCGCGGTCATCAGCGACTCCAACAAGCCCACCACGGTCAGCGTCAAGCTGTAAGGCAGGATGATGCGCAGCGTCTCCATATTGAGCGGCACATCGGGCAGCAAAAAGGTGGGCAAGCTGTCGGGCAACTGGCCCATGTCGCCCACGGTGCGGATGTCCAAGCCCAGCGTGACCGACACGATGGTCAAGACCAAGATGGTCACCAAGGGCGAGGGCACGGCGCGGGTGATGCGCGGCAAGCCGTAGATGATGGCCAAGCCGGCGGCGGTCATGGCGTAGACATGCCAAGTCACGTCGGTCAGCTCGGGCAGCTGCGCCATGAAAATCAATATCGCCAAGGCGTTCACAAAGCCGGTGACCACCGAGCGCGAGACGAAGCGCATGAGGTGGCTGATGCCGACGAAGCCCGCCACGACTTGCAAGACCCCGGTCAAGATCGTCGCGGCCAGCAAATACTGCAAACCATGGTCGCGCACCAAGGAAGCGATCACCAACGCCATGGCCCCAGTGGCCGCAGAAATCATGGCCGGGCGCCCGCCGACAAAAGCCAAAATGGTAGCCATGGAAAACGAGGCGTACAAACCCACCTTGGGGTCGACGCCCGCGATGATGGAAAAGGCAATGGCTTCGGGAATCAAAGCCAAGGCCACGACCAAGCCGGCCAACACGTCGTTGCGCACGTTGGACAGCCAGTCTTGTCTGAGGGTGGAGAGTGCCATGAGCAAAAGCGCGCGCCACACCAAGGGCGGCGCGTCAAAAACGAAGTCAACAGGAGCAGCGCGGAACGGCGTTGGGGCGTCAAGCCCATGCCACGAGTCAAAGCTTGGTGACCAGTTCAGCCGTTGGGGCTGGGTGGCGGTCACCCGAAGCTCTGCGCGAGCTGCCATTGTAGTGAGCGGCTGTGGCGCCACGGAATCAGCACCAGAGGGCGAGCACGCGTCCAGGCATGAAAAAGCCCGGTGGTGTCTCTACAAGAACATCCACCGGGCTGAGCGAGGCGTTCAGTCGCCGTCGCTTGGTGCGCCGTTGCTCGGGTCTACAACCTCGCGGCGCGAAGCGCTCGTATGCGCTTCATTGAAGAGGCCAAATGCCTCTGCGGACAATGGATCGGACATCTCCGTTCACATGTCGCTTTGAACTTTACGCCTGCACCAGCTGGGGGTCAATACGGGAGATGTCCGGATGGCCGATGACCAAGCCTCAAGCGATCATGAATGGTTTTTGTTCGCTGAGATGCGAAAGCCAAGGGCGGCTCAGACCTTCAGTTTCATTTGCCCTGGCAGTGGCGCGCTCAGGTGCAAGATGTCCTCGGCCAACCACAGGGCCGATTTGCGGGCACGGGCTGCAACGGTGGGCAGAGGCATTTGTTGGTAGTCGTCGTTGAAGACTTCAAAGCTGTAGTCACCGTGGTAGCCCAGGGCTTCGAGTTGGCGCACCAAGTGCACCAGTTGCGCGCTGTGCACGCCTTCACCCGGAAAGACGCGAAAGGTGCGCGCGGTGGTGCGGCGCTCTTCAAAGGTCTTGGTTTCTTGCCACATGAAATCAGACAGTTGCACCAAGAAAATTTTGTTCGGGTCTATCCACTCCAGTTCGCCCAAGTCTGTGTTGCTGGCGAACATGTGGAAAGAGTCCAAGCCAATGCCCAGGTTGGGGCAGTCGGCGCGACAGATGACGTCCCAGGCTTGGGGGAATTCGTTGATCACACGCCCCCACGAGAGCGCTTCAAAGGCGATCTTGATGCCGTGAGGCACGGCCAACATGGCGAGTTTGCGCAGGTCGCGGGCGATGTGGTCCAGGTCTTCGCTGGCGTGCACCGAGGTCGATGAGCAGGCCAGTAGAACTTTGCAGCCCAAGGCGGCGCACATGTCCAACATGGATTTGGCGATGTCCACCTTGTAGTGGTGCAAGTCGTCGCTGAGGCCTTCAAAGTCACGCAGCACTTGAAAGCCGGTGCCGCGCAGGCCGCTGGCCTTGAACTCAGCGACGGCGGCATCAAAGCCTTGTGGGTGGCCGACGAAGTCGTTGGCTTTGAGCATGACTTGCGAGAAGCCCGCTTCACGAATGGCATGCAGCTTGGCGCTCAAGGGCCCTGCCAGGGTGATGGTGTCCATGCCAAAAGTGGCAATGGCTTGGCGGGTGCTGGCGGGCGTATTCATGCCGCGTCATCCGCAGCGCGTGGCTTGCTCTGCACCAGTTCGAACACCACGCTGCCTTCGTAGGTTTTGGTGATGGCGCCGCGTGATTCGGTGTGTGCCGCGACGGTTTCGACAAAGTCCAGGCCTTTTTCGCGCAGGGCTTGTACGGCGCTCAAGACGTCGGGCACACCCAAGCCGATGCGTTGCAGTTGTTCCAACCCGTCCAACACCGTGACCTCGGGTTCGATGAGTTGCATCATGAAGGGGCGGCGCGGGTCGAGCGCGGGGAATTGGATCAAGGTGCCGCGCGGCATGATGCCAAAGCGCTGTTCGTCGGGGATGGCTTGGGCGCCAAACAGCGCTTGGTAGAAGCTGATCCAGTCGTTGCTGCGATCGGAGCCGATGTATTGCACGATGCCAAAAAAGTGCATGCCCGCGACCGCAGGGGGGTGTTGGTCCACTCCGGGGATGGGCACAAAGTCGACGTCGTAAATGGAGAACTCTTTGTAGCGGTCAATGAAGTAAATGCGGCTGCCCCCGCAACCATGGATGGCGGGGATGTTGAGCTCCATGACCTCGGGGTGTGTGGCCACGGCCCAAGCGCCGCGCTCCAAAACGCAGCTGTACGCCGCGCGCGCATCGCGCACACGCACGGCGATGGCGGCAATGGCGGGACGCTGCGGCGTTTCGCTGGTGTCGGACTCGTGGGCGTTGACCACGATGTTGAGTTCGCCTTGTCGATACAACAGCACCTCGCGGGAGCGGTGACGGGCGATGGGGCGAAAACCCATCATTTCCAGCACTTGCCCCAGGGCTTGCGGGCGAGGGGTGGTGTATTCGATGAATTCGACCCCGTCCAGGGCGACGGGGTTGCTGGCGTCGCTGAACGAGGCTTGCAGGGGTTCGCGCGCGAGGTGTTGATGGGTCAGAAAGTCACTCATGTTGGCTCCTGCGGAGGGCGAGGGCTGAAGCGCTGGTGGTCTTCAGTAGGCAATGCGCGCGTGGCGGCGCAGTTCATCGGCGCTGGTGCTGGGCAGGTTGAAGAATTCCAAATAAGCTGGAATTTGCTCAAACAGCATGTCGACCCCCACTTGCACCTGGCAACCGCGTGCACGCGCCTCGGTCAAAAACGCCGTGCTCTCGGCGCGCATCACCACTTCGCCCACCAGTGTGTGGGCCTGCAAGCGGTGCATGTCGATGGGCAGGGGGTCACCCGCGTTCATGCCCAAGGGCGTGGCGTTGACCACCAAGTCCATGGCGGCGGGGTCGCGTTGGCCGACAACCGTGCGCAAGTCTGGGTAGTGTTGATTCAGTCGGGTAGCCAGCGCTTGGGCGGCCACGGCGTTGACGTCAAACAAATGCAACTCAGCGACACCCGCCGCGGCCAAAGAGGCCGCGATGGCGCTGCCCACGCCGCCGCTGCCGACCACCAAGGCGCGCTTGCCCGCGGGCACAAAGTCTTTGTGGCGCAGCCCGCGCACAAAGCCTTCGCCATCAAACATGTCACCCACCAAGCAGCCGTCGACCACCTTGACCGCATTGCACGCGCCAGCCACTTCAACGGTGGGCGTGACCCGGTCGAGCAAGGCGACGACCGAGACCTTGTGCGGCATGGTGATCAGTGCGCCCGCAAAGTTGTCGAGGTGGCGCAGCGACTGCATCAAGGCGGCAAAGTGGTCGGGCCGACAGCCCATGGGCACCACCACGGCGTTGATGTGGGCTTGCGCGAAATAGGGGTTGTAGATCAGCGGCGCTTTGAAACTGTGCGTCGGGTAGCCGATGTGGGCCAACAAGCGGGTGTGTCCGTTGATGTTCAAGCTCATGTTTCGCCTCAACCCGTGTAGCCCAATTGGCGCGGCAGGTAGAGCACAAAGTCCGGCCAGAAGGTGATGATGACCAGGGCGATGATGAGCGCGACGATGAAGGGCAACAACTCTTTGATGATCTTGCCCAAAGGTTGTTGGGTGATGTTGGCCACCACGAACAACAGCAAACCGTAGGGCGGGGTGATCAGGCCAATCATGCCGTTGACCACCGCGATGACGCCAAAGTGCAAGAGGTCGATGTGCAGCGCTTGCGCGGTCGGGATGAAGATGGGCACGACGATCAGCAAAATCGCCCCGGCTTCCAAGAAGCAACCCAAAATCAGGAACAAGACGTTGATGGCGATCAGAAAGCCCGTGGGAGAAAGCTCAAACTGCAGCATGAAGGCCGACAGCGTGTTGGGGATGTT
>JALRFN010000068.1 GCA_023268425.1 Burkholderiaceae bacterium
CCGAGCAGCGCGCGCCCGCTGATTGGCATGACCTCGTTTGGCAAAAGCTGTTTGCGCTACATGGTGCGCCTCAAGCCGGCGCTGGAGGCGCGTGGCTTTGACGTCGCGGTCTTTCACACCACGGGCATGGGCGGCAGGGCTTTTGAGAGCATGGCGGCGCAGGGCTTGTTCGCGGCGGTGTTTGACTTCAGTTTGCAAGAAATCAGCAACCACTTGGGCGGCTCGTGCGTCAGTGCCGGGCCTGAGCGCCTGAGTGGGGCGGGGCGCAGCGCCACGCCGCAAATCGTCGCGCCGGGCGCCATCGACATGATCGACTTTCCCGCCTGGGCGCCGCCGCCCGCGGGCTTTGAACACCGCCCCAGCCACGCGCACAACCGCTTGATTGCCTCAGCCACGCTGGACGCCGGGCAACGCGCCCAGGTCGCCGAACAAATCGCCGAACGTTTGGCGGCTGCGGCAGGCCCCACGGTGTTGATGTTGCCGCTGCACGGCTTGCACGCTTGGGATGTGGCGGGTGAGCCCCTGCACGACCCCGAAGGCCTGGCCGCGTTTTTGGAAGCCATGCAAGCACAAGCCCAAAGCCATGGCTTGGACTGGCAGGGGGTGGACGCCCACATCAACGACGACGCCTTGGTCGACGCGGCCTTGGCGCGCTTTGACGCATGGTTGGCGCAAGGCGTGGTGAAGGTGAAGGCATGAGCGCGCGCAAAGCCTTGGTGCTCGACTTTGGCGGCGTGATCAGCCGCACCTTGTTTGAGACGCATGACTTGTCCGAGCAGGCCTTGGGTTTGCCGCCGGGTAGCTTGACTTGGCGCGGCCCTTTTGAGCCCGAGGGCGATGCGTTGTGGCGCGCCATGCAGGCCGACGAGATCAGCGAGCGTGAATACTGGCTGCGCCGCACCCAAGAGGTGGGTGCGTTGCTGGGCGAGCAATGGACACGCATGGAAGACCTGGTCAAACGCGCCCGTGGCGCCGAGGTCGAAGCCATCATCCGGCCCGAGGCCGTGGCCGCGATCAACGCCGCCCAAGCCGCCGGCCACCGCCTGGCCATCTTGTCCAACGAGTTGGACATGTTTTACGGCGCTGATTTCCGCGCGCGTTTGCCGCTGTTGCAGCGCTTTGACGTCATCATTGACGCGACCTACACCGGCATCTTGAAGCCCGACCCACGTGCCTACCAAGCCTGTCAAGAGGCTCTGGGTGTGGCGCCTCATGATTGCGTGTTCGTCGACGACCAAGCGCGCAACATCGCAGGTGCACAAGCCGCTGGGTGGCCAACCGTACATTTGGACGTGCGTGACCCGGCCAGCGGCTTTGCGCAAGCCTTGCTGCTGTTGTCATGAACGCTGAGCGGGCTGGGGCGATGCTGGCAACTGAGATGAACTCATGAACAACACCAAACTGCTGAACAAGCGCCGCGCGCTGTTGGGCCCCAATGTCCCGACCTTTTATCAACACCCGGTGCACATCGTCAAAGGGGAAGACGTCTGGTTGTGGGACGCTTATGGGCGCCGCTACCTGGACGGCTACAACAACGTGCCGCATGTTGGGCACTGCAACCCCCGGGTGGTCGAGGCCATTTGCACACAAAGTCGCACGCTCAACGTGCACAGCCGCTACCTGCACGACACGCTGGTCAACTACGTCGAGCGCTTGGTCGCCACCTTTGGCGAGGGCTTGGACACAGCGGTCTTGACCTGCACCGGGTCTGAAGCGAACGACATCGCCTTGCGCATGGCTGAAGCCATGACTGGTAAGCGCGGCATCATCGCCACCGACGCCACCTACCACGGCAACACCAGCTTGGTCAGCCAACTCTCGGCCACCAACGCGCCGCAATTCGGCTTTGGCCTGGACCAATATGTGCGCCACGTCCAAGCCCCGGACAGCTTGCGCATCGACGATCCCCAAGGCCTGCGCTTTGCCGCGCAAGTCCAAGCGCAAATTGAGGCCTTGGAGCGTTCGGGCATCGGTTTCGCCGCGCTGGTGGTTTGCCCGCTGTTTTTGAACGAAGGCTTCCCCAACCAAGCGCCCGGCTGGCTCCAGGCCACCGAACAAGTGGTGCGCGCCGCCGGTGGCTTGTTGATCTGCGACGAGGTGCAGTCGGGCTTTGCACGCAGCGGCAGCCACTTTTGGGCCCACGAAAAACAAGGCGTCAAGCCCGACATCGTCACGCTGGGCAAGCCCATGGGCAATGGCTACCCCATTGGCGCGGTGGTGACGCAGGCCGACACCATGGCCCGCTTTCGCGGTGGCTATCGCTACTTCAACACCTTTGGCGGCAACCCCGTGGCCTGTGCCGCGGCCATGGCGGTGCTGGATGAAATCGAACAACGTGACTTGCAAGCCAACGCCGCGCGCGTTGGCCAACTGGCCGGTGAACTG
The DNA here is from genome assembly GCA_023268425.1 of Burkholderiaceae bacterium. Classification (GTDB taxonomy): domain Bacteria; phylum Pseudomonadota; class Gammaproteobacteria; order Burkholderiales; family Burkholderiaceae_C; genus RS62. The sequence goes on from JALRFN010000068.1 coordinate 2,386, forward strand.
TTGCAGGCCTTGGCGGACAAGTACAGCGTCATTGGTGACGTGCGGCAAAGCGGCATGGTCTTTGGCGTTGAATTGCTGGCGGATGCAACAGCCCTAACCCCCGCGCCCGAATTCACCGACCAGGTGGTGGAGGCCATGCGCGAGCGCGGCGTCTTGCTGTCCAAATTGGGCTTGCACAAAAACACCCTCAAAATTCGCCCGCCCATGACCTTCGCACCTGAACACCTGGCGCTGTTGGTGTCAACGCTGGACGGCGTCTTGGCCGACTTGCTCGCCCAAGCATGAGCAGCCGACCGGGGGTTGAGGCGATCGAATTGGCCCGCGCCGCTGCCGCGCTGTGGTGGGACGAACCCGTGGACTTGCAATTCGTCGCCGGCCGCGAGAACCAAGTTTTTCGTGCGCGACACGCCAGCGGCGACTTCGCGCTGCGCATCAAGCGCCCGGGTTACCGCCAGCGCGCCGAGTTGCTGTCCGAACTGAATTGGATGGCCGCGTTGGGTGCAGCAGGCTTGCGGGTGCCCACGCCGCAGCCCTCTCGACAGGGCCGCCGCTTGGAAGCGGTGAACGGGCAGTGGGTCGACGTCTTGAGTTGGATGCCCGGCGACAGCTTGGGCGAACGCTTGAGCAACTGCAGTGAGTCAGACGCATTGGCTTGGTTTGCAGGCTTGGGCGAGCACATGGCGCAACTGCACCGGGCCTCTGACGCCTGGGTCAAACCACCAGACTTCAGCCGCGTGGCGTGGGACTTGAAGGGCTTGCTGGGCGACACACCGCTGTGGGGCGCCTTTTGGGCGCACCCCCACCTGAGCCCAGACGACCAAGCCCTGTTCGAGCGCTTCAGAACACGCGCCGCCGAACGCCTGCTCGCCATTCACCCCAGCTTGGACTGCGGTTTGATTCACGCCGACTTGGTCAAAGAAAACGTGCTCATCGACCAAGATGGCCGCATGGGCTTGCTCGACTTCGACGACGGCGGCTGGGGCTACCGCGTGTTTGACCTGGCCACCGCGCTGCTGAAATTCACCGACAGCCCCCACTTCGCCGCCCGCCAAGCGGCGCTGCTCAAAGGCTACCAACACCTGCGAGCCATTGACCTGGCGGCCTTGCCCTTGTTCATGGCCTTGCGTGCGGTGACCTACGTGGGTTGGGTCGTGCCGAGGTTGGACGAGCCGGGTGCCCTGGAGCGCAGTGAGCGCTTCATTCGTGTGGCGCGACAAATGTGCGTCGCAGAGCTTGAGCGCCGTGTTGGGGCAGGGGCATAGGCGCCCAACTGCTCGTGCCAGTCAATCGTCGACGCCAAACCACCTCAGCAGCACTGGGTGAAACCGACGCCGAAGCGCAACAAACTCACGAAAACTCGGGTTAACCCTAGGATGTCGATGCCATCTTTGGCATACTCCTTAACCAAGGGTAAACCCTGGTTTTTGCAAGGAGTATCAGGTGAAGGACGGCGATGTGATCCATTTCCGCTTCAACGTCTGAGCC
>JALRFN010000375.1 GCA_023268425.1 Burkholderiaceae bacterium
CATGGAAAAAGCCTTGCACGCCGAGGCCAAAGCCCACGCCGAGGTGCTGGTCGAGCGTGAACGCCTTCGCCTGTTTGAACAACGTGAAAAACTCAACCGCAAGCACGCCAGCGAACGTGCCGCCATCACCGAGCGCCTGATTTTGACCGGCAAATTGGCGCAGTCCAATGCGCTGACCTCATACATTGCCCACGAAATCAATCAACCCTTGGCAGCCATGCAATTGGACCTGGAAACCGCGCAATTCATGATGGACGAGCGCGGCTATGACCCCGAGGTTCAGCGCCGTCTCTCCAATCGCGTGCTGGGCGAAGTCAGGCGCGTGGCCGACATTGTTCGCCGCCTGCGCCAAATGTTCATCTCGGTCGAGCCGGTGCAACAAGCCGTCAGCTTGGACGAGGTGGTCAAAACCGTGGCACACATGATGAGCCAAAAGCTGGACAAGGGGCAAGTGCAGGTCAAGCTGGACTTGCACTCAAGCGACCAGTTCACCACGGCCTATGGCGAGCTAGAGCACGTGATCATCAACCTCTTTCAGCAAGCCTTAGACGCCTTTGACGGCAGCGAACCCGGCCATCGCGACATCCATATCCGCACCTGGCGCAGTGACGCCACAGTGATCTTGCGCTTTGCCAGCAACACCACACAAACCTTCCTCAACACCCGCTCGCCCGACGTGTTTGCCATCACCCCGCCCACTGAAACCGAAGGGGCCAGCTTGGGCCTATGGCTGGCACGCCACATCGTCAACAAACTTGGCGGCCGCATGCGTATCGACGAGACTGACTCCGAAGGCACAGCCTTGATCATCACGCTGCCCATTGCGCAGCCCTGAACACTGACGGCGAAGCGAGCAGCCCCGCAGCGAATAAGCCTACAGGCGACCACTGCTCACCGAGTGACGGCGCAGATCCCAGCGCCCTCACGCGACGCGGGCACAACGAGAAGCCCCCCGCAAGCGCAAAGGAAGAAGTCGAGAAGTTGGTGCTGCTGCTCACGCGCGTTTAAGTTCGACGCACCCGGCGACGCACAGTATGCGCCGCCGAGTGCGCAAGGCCCCTACTCAAAGGTCAACGCCAAATCGCGTTCAGTCCGCGCGCAGGCCACCGTCTTCGCGCCGCTGGGCGACCCACCATTGGCGCGTGTGTTTGAGCCAGCCGCGCTGGCGCCAGCGCCACCACAAAACCCCACCGCGCAAGGCTTCGTCGGCAATATAGGCCAACCAAATACCGGGCAGGCCCAGCGCGTGGCCCAAGAGGTAAGAGCCGGTGCCCAGCACCAGAATCAACGAGACCATGGCGGTACTGGCGGCGAACATGCCATCGTTGGTGGCGCGCAGCGCGCCGTTGACAATGAGGTTAAACACCCGAGCCAACTCCAAAGCCAGCGACATCCACAGCAGCAACTGCGCGGCGGCGATGATGGCTGGGTCGCGGGTAAACACTTGCAGGAGCCAAGGCGCCGCAGCCGCCGCCAACAAGGCAACGCTGCCCGAAGCCAGCAGGCCATTGCGCACAGCCTTGCGCACCACGGCATCGGCCTGCGTCAATTCTCCAGAGCCGACCAAGCGGCCCACCATGATTTCCACCGCCCAACCGATGGCCAGGCTGGTGAGCAAAATAAATTTGAGCATTTGCAGCACGTAGGCTTGGGTCGCCAGGGCTTGCACGCCCAAGGTCGCGGCCGTGGACAAAGACACCATGAAGCCCAAGCGATACACCGCCTCGAGCGACGCACCGGGGGCGCCGACTTTGAACACCGGCACGATCAACTCGCGACGGAAACGCCACCAGTTCTCGCGCACCAAGTGCATCGCCAGGCGGCGCTGCCATAACCACACATGCAAGGCCAAACCGACCCCTCGGCTGACGAAAAACGCCGCGATGAAGCCCATCAAGCCCCAGCCCTCGAAGCCCCCAAAACCCGACATCAAGGGCAAGGCCAAGCCCGCATGGGTGAGGTGCATGAACACCGTGATGATCAATGACTCACGCACGCGCAAATGCGCACGCAACACAGCAGCCATGGTCAGGTTATAGCCTTCCAACCAAAGGGCTGGCGCCATCAGCCACAGATAAGGCAAGGCCAGCGCCACCACGGCTGGCGGCGCATTCAGCACAGCAAGAATGTGGTGACGAAAGCCCCACAACATCACAGTGGCCAATGCCCCC
>JALRFN010000400.1 GCA_023268425.1 Burkholderiaceae bacterium
GTGGCTTTGGGCTTGCCGGTCGTGCCACTGGTGAAGCCGAGCAAGGCCACGTCGTCCCGCCCGGTGCGCACGGCTGCAAATTTGACCGGCTTCGACAAGGCCGCCCGATCTAGCTCGCTGTCGTGGTTGGCCGTGCCATCAAACGACACCACTTGCAGCGCATGCTTTGACGCCGCCGAGGCTTGCACCAACTCGTCCATCATGCGGCTGTCGCACAAGGCGAGCTTGACCTCCGCCATGTCGATGATCGCGCTCAACTCTGTGGCCCGCAGCAAGGGCATGGTGTTGACCACCACCGCCCCGGCTTTGGTCGCCGCCAGCCAACAGGCCACCATGGCAGGGTTGTTGCCCGAGCGGATCAACACCCGGTTGCCCGGCTGCACGCCGTAATCTTCGACCAGCGTGTGGGCGATGCGGTTGGTCCAGTCGGCCAACTCTTTGTAGGTGCGCTGGCGGCCATTGCCGATCAAAGCCACATGATCGCCAAAGCCCTTGTCGACCATGGCGTCGGTCAAGGCCACACCCACGTTCAAATACTCGGGGTACGGGAAGTCTTCGAGCAAAAAGTCGGGCCATTGCTCAGGCGGGGGTAAATGATCGCGGCAAAAGGTATCGACGTGGGCGCTGGGTCCGAGGTTCAGGGTCTTGGCCATGGTTTGCTCCTGCGGGATGGACTGTCGGTGTCGGATTCACTGCATGGTTTGGCGCGCGATGATGACCCGCTGGACATCAGAGGCACCCTCGTAAATACGCAGCGCGCGGATTTCGCGATAGAGACTTTCGACCACGCTGCCCTGGCGCACGCCATCGCCCCCGTGTAACTGCACCGCTTGGTCGATCACGGCCTGCGCGCGGTCCGTGGCGTAGAGCTTCGCCATGGCGGCTTCGCGACTCACACGCGCCGCACCCATGTCTTTGGTCCAAGCGGCGCGGTAGACCAGCAAAGCCGCGGCGTCGACATCCACTGCCATGTCTGCGATGTGACCCTGAACCAGTTGCAAGTCGCCCATGGGTGCACCCGCAATGCTGCGGCTGCCGACGCGAGCCAAGCTCTCATCCAACGCCCGGCGCGCAAATCCCAGCGCTGCGGCACCAACGGTTGAGCGAAATACGTCCAGCACCGACATGGCGATGCGAAAGCCTTGCCCGCGCTCGCCAATCAAGGCCGACTCCGGCACCACCACGCGGTCAAAGCGCAAGCGTGCCAGCGGGTGCGGCGCCATCACCTCCAGGCGCTCAGCCACTGTCAAGCCTGGCGTGTTGGCAGGTACCAAAAAAGCGGACAAGCCCTTGGCACCTGGCGCCTCGCCGGTGCGCGCGAAGACGACATAGACGTCAGCAATGCCGCCGTTGGAAATCCAGGTCTTTTCGCCATTGAGCACAAACCCGTCCGCACAAGCCTCTGCCGTCATGGTTGTGTTGGCCACGTCGGACCCTGAGGCCGGTTCGGTCAGAGCAAATGCCGACAAGGCCTGACCGCTGCGTGTGCGCTGCAGCCATTGGCGTTGCTCAGGCGTGCCAAACAAACTGACCGCACCCATACCCAAACCCTGCATGGCAAACGCGAAGTCGGCGAGACCGTCATGCCGAGCCAGCGTCTCGCGGATCAGGCACAGCGCACGCACATCCAACTTTTGGCCCGCATCTGCGCCCGACCATTGCAAAAACCCTGCATCCCCAAGCGCTGCAACCAACCCACGACAAGCGGCGTCGACATCAGTGTGGTCGACCGGCAAGTGCTGGGCGCACCAGGCGTCCAGGGCGTGCGCGAGCTCACGGTGGTGCTCTTCAAAAAAGGGCCACTGCAAAAAACTTTGATCAGCCATGGTATGTCCTCACGCGAAGTTCAGTT
>JALRFN010000073.1 GCA_023268425.1 Burkholderiaceae bacterium
CACCAACTCTTCGGGTATGTCGTGTTTCTTGGTGGTCATTGTGATTACGGACTATGGGGTTCATGCCCCGGGTGAATTGTCCGTTTACACAAAATCCTGCACACCCTCCCCTGGGGGGAGGGGTATTTGGAAGGTACTTGCTTTTTTAAAGCCCTCCCGAGGGGGGCAAAAAGACCAGCTGCGTCCGGTGCTCTTTAGAGCATAAGTCAGTCTACGCGTAACCCTTTTTCTTTGGGTATGCTTTTGGGTATGCTGAAAACAAAAACGGGCCGTGAGGCCCGTTGTTGCGTTATTCGTGGCGGAGAGAGAGTCTTACGCACCTTCATTCGTTAGGCTCCAACAACCTCTTGAACCCCCGTGTAAAGCGTTGTTTTCAATGGTGATTGACTCTAGCAAAGTCCAGCAAGCTCCAGTAGAATCCAGAGCGCACTGGAGGGTAAATTGGTGGGTAGGACAGCTGCAAGAGTACTCACTGCCAAGCAGGTAGAGAACGAGAAGCGTGTTGGATACCACGCCGATGGAGCATGCCCGGGCCTCAATTTGCAAGTCACGCAAGGGCAAGGCCGCCCGAGTTCGACACTAAATCGCATTTTTCGCCGATTTCTGAAGGTCGTGTCGTTATAAATCAATGACTTATGGCTGTGATTTCGGATTTTTTGTAGTGGCACGTTTCATGTGTGATTGTGATGGCATTTATTGCTCTGTCTGATACACTCGCCCCATGTTCATCAAACTCACCCGGTCCGGCCCCCGCACCTACGCCCAATTGGTCGAGTCGTACCGTGATGAAGGCGGCAAACCGCGTCAACGCACCCTCGCGACTCTCGGGCGCGTCGATGAACCCAATGGTCAGGTGGACGCCTTACTCAAGGGCTTGTTGAAGGCCAAAGGTCGCTCGCCTGCAGAGGCCAATGCACCTCAAGTGCGTTTTGAGTCTGCTCTGGCCCTGGGTGACGTTTGGGCCCTTGACCATCTTTGGCATGAGTTGGGCTTTGATCGTTTGTCTGGCGTGTTTCGCCGCGCCCGTTTCTCCACACCAGTTGAGCAGGCGGTGCGGGTGATGGTGTTCAATCGCTTGTGCGATCCAGATTCCAAGTTGGGCGTGCTGCGTTGGCTGGAGACCGTCAGCATGCCAGGCGTACAAGCCAAGTCGCTGACCCACCAGCAGTTGCTGCGCAGCATGGACGCCCTGGTCGATCACCAGCAGGCCGTTGATGACTGCGTGGCCCAGTTGTTGAGGCCCTTGATCGATGAAGACCTGTCGGTGGTGTTCTACGACTTGACGACCATTCGCGCGGCGGGCTTGAGCGAGCTGGAAGGTGATGTGCGGCGCTTTGGCATGTCCAAAGAAGGCATGGTGGCGCGCCAGTTCATGCTGGGCGTGGTGCAAACAGCTGATGGCATGCCGATTTTTCACGAGGTGTTTTCAGGCAACATGGCCGAGGCGCCGACGCTGCAGCCCACCCTGAACAAGGTGCTGGCGCGCTACCCACACATTCGTCGCCTGGTGGTCGTGGCCGATCGCGGTTTGCTCTCGCTGAACAACGTGGATGCTTTGTCCAAGCTGCGCCTTTCGGCTCAACAACCGCTGGAGTTCATTCTGGCGGTGCCCGGCCGACGTTATGGCGACTTCCTCGATCTTCTGGCGCCGATCAATCAACGGGCCCAGGCCTCGCCACAAGAAACCATTGAGGAGACACAGTGGCAAGGCCTTCGCTTGGTGGTGGCGCACAACCCTCAGCAAGCGGCCGAGCAAAGCGCCAAACGCGACCAGCGCATCAACGAACTGCGCCAACGCGCCGATCAATTGGTGGGCAAACTGGACGCCCAGGATGCGGGCCGGGTGTACCGGGGCAGAAAGCTCTCTGATGGCGGGGTGACGGCCAAGTTCTATCACGAGGTGTGCGAAGCCAAGTTGGCGCGCATCATCAAGGTCGACTTGACGGCTGAGCTGTTCACCTACGACATTGACGGTACGGCGTTGGCTCGCGCGCAAGCCATGGATGGCAAGTTGTTGTTGGTGACGAATGTGCAGGATTTGAGTGCACAAGAGGTCGTCGCTCGCTACAAGTCACTGGCGGACATCGAGCGCGGGTTTCGGGTGCTCAAATCCGAGATTGAGATCGCGCCCGTGTTTCACCGGCTGCCCGAGCGCATCAAAGCGCACGCCAACATCTGCATGCTGGCCTTAATCCTTTATCGCGTCATGCGCCAACGCTTGCGCTTGGCCAACAGCGACATGTCACCAGATGCAGCACTGGCGCAGTTACGGCGCATCCAACGCCACAGCGTCAGCATCAACGACGCAGCGCCCATTGAGGGGCTGTCCAACATCACCGAAGAGCAAGCCAAGGTCTTGGCAAACCTGGGGGTCAAAAAGCCTACTCAAAATGCACAGATGAGCCTGATGTAGTGGCACAAAAAAATCTGAGTCTAGGAAAATCAAGCACTTAGCGCGGTTGGTGTCGAACTCGGGGGGAAGAGACGCTGGACGGCTTGAAGCAAGGCTTGATCGATGGCGCCGAGACCTGGATGGGCGCGGCCGCTTACGCCAACATGTCACCGGTCTTGTCGCAGGCGTTGGACCTGAAGTTCTTCTGTGGCACCGAGCACACAGCGATGAACCACAAGACCTTCCAAAGCCTACCCGCCAAGATCCAAGACATCGTCATGGAAACGTCCTACGACGCCCAGCAGTGCACGCAGCAAAAGCAAGAGCGCGCACTGGTTGACATCGTGGGCGCCGTGGCCAACCCGGGCAAAGACACGGTGTTTGGCAAGGCCGGCGTGCTTGTGGCCACGCTGTCGGATGCGGAGATTTTGAAGGCCGAGAAGATGTGCTCGCCGCAGTACAACCCTGAGCCCTGGGCACAGTGGCGCGAGCGCTTGAACAAGATGTCTGGCGGCCACGACGTGTACACAGAGATTTTCGACATCGCGCGCGAGATCCCCAAAGACATGCCGGCGGTCGACGTCAAACCCAACCGCTGGTGGGTTTGATCGGCGCCTGAGCCCCGAGCCCGTGGGGCGCGTGCTGCATGCAGTGCGCGCCCTGCGTCACATCTTGAAAGCGAGACCTGGATGTTCAAAGCCCTGTTGATTGCTTTGCGCTGGCTGGACCGAAACGCCGAGCGCGTGATGATTTTGATCGCCTATTCGGTGATGGCCTTGATCATCGTGTATGCGGTGTTTGAGCGCTTTGTGTTCAAGACGCAAATCCCTTGGAGCTCGTCCATCCCGATTTATCTGTTCCTGTGGGTGACTTGGGTGGGTTGTTCGCACAACGTGCGCAAGCGCACGCATTTGGTGTTCAACGACTTGCGGCTGCGCATGGCTTACGGCGCGCAATTCGCCTGCTTGATCTTGGACGCCCTGCTGTGGTGGGGCTTTGGCGCGGTGGTCTTGCACTTCACCATCGAGCAGGTCTTGCTCGTCGAGATGAATTTCGCCATCGTGCAGGGCACCGACGACGTCATGCAGTGGTGGTTTTACTTGGCCACACCGGTGGCTTGGGCACTGCTGATGCTGCGGGTTTTGCAAAACCTTTGGGACGACGTGCAGCGCTTTCGCAAGCGTGAGCCATTTTTGGTCGACATCCAGGCCATTGGCCAAGCCTGACAAGGAGCGCAAATATGGATCAAGGGTCGTGGATTGCATTGATTTCAGCCGGCGTGGTCGGGCTGTTTTTGTTGGGAGTGCCCATCTTTTTGGTCATTGGTTATTGGGTGGTGGGCGTGTCTTTGGTGATTGATTTCACCTTGGCCAACATCGGGGTGACCCTGTTTGAGGGTTTGAACTTTTTTGGGCTGTTGTCGCTGCCGCTGTTCATCTTGACGGGCGACTTGATCGCGGCGGCGGGCATCGCGCGGCGCTTGGCCGATTTTGCGCACGCTTGTTTGTGTTGGATGCGTGGGGGCTTGGGGCTGGCCACGATTGGCTCGTGCGGTTTGTTCGCGGCCATTTCGGGCTCCAATTCAGCGACCACGGCGACCATTGGCGGCATCATGCACCCGCTGTTGGTCAAAGACGGTTATGACGCGCGCTTCGCTGCGGCCACGGCCGCCGCGGGCGGCACGGTGGGCATCATCATCCCGCCGTCCATCATCTTCATCGTTTACGGTTTCTTGATGAACTTGTCGATTTCCGACCTGTTCGTCGCTGGCATCCTGCCGGGCGCTTTGATGGTGCTGGCCATGCAACTGGTCTGTTGGCGCTTGGCCAAACGCCACGGGTGGGGAACCGTGACGCCCTTGTCTTGGGGCCGTGTGGGCTTGACAGCGCGGCGCGCTTACTTGGGCTTTTTTGCGATTTTCATCGTCATTTATGGCATTTACTCGGGCATCTTCTCGCCCACTGAGGCCGCGGCCATCACGGTGGGCTTTTGCTTGCTGGCTGGGCTGTTGCTGACCGGCGAGTTGCGCTGGCGTGAGCTGCCCGACATCTTGTTGCGCTCGGGGCAGTTGACCGGGATGTTGGCGCCGATGATCGCGATCTCCATCGTCATGCAGCAAGTCTTTGGCCTGCTCGGTGCCGACCAAGCGGTGGCTGGTTTTGTGGCCTGGTTTGGCGACAGCGAAACCGTGGTGTTGATGGTCTGCATGGCCATTGTCTTGGCCGCCGGCACCATCTTGGAGAGCTTGCCGGTGACGGTGATTTTTGCGCCCATCTTGGCGCCGATTGCCACGGCGCATGGCGTGGACCCCGTGCACTTTTCGGTGATCTTCTTGGTGGGCGCGGCGATTGGTTTCATCACGCCGCCGTTTGGCCTCAACCTGTTCGTCGCCAGTGGCATCACTGGTATTCCCTACGCCAAGTTGGTGCGTTTCGCGATGCTGTACATGCTGGGGCTGATGGTCTCTTACGTGTTGATCGCCTTCGTGCCCTGGTTCTCCTTGGTTTTGTTGCCGAATGCGGGTGCTTAAACTGCTGCGCCATGGTGTTGGGGCGTGCCGCGTGCGCGCCCGCTGAAGGGGCTATTTCATGTCTTGGTCGGTGGGGTTGTGGGCGGCCTGCGTGGGCTTGGGTGCGGGCGTGGTGCGCGGCTTTGCGGGTTTTGGCTTTTCCGTCTTGTGCATGGCTGGGCTGACTTGGCTGATCAGCCCCAGCCTGTTGGTGCCGGTCATCGTGGTCTTGGAAATGACCGCCAGCTTGTTGATGTGGCAGGGCTCGGCCGCTGACGCCGA
>JALRFN010000435.1 GCA_023268425.1 Burkholderiaceae bacterium
AACCTTTGGCGGCAAACAAGGCAAATGCCGCCACATTGGAGGCCAGGTTCAGGCACTTGGCCACCGCACTGGCGTGCAAAAAATCGTAGCCCAGCACACGCACCAACAAAATCACCATGAAGCTGCCCGTGCCGGGGCCGAAAAAGCCGTCATAGCCGCCGATCACTGCCGCGATGGCCACCATCCACGCCAACTCCGCGCGCGCTGATCGGTGTGGCGCATGTTGCGCGCCCAACTCTTTTTTCCATAAGGTGTAGGCCAGCACGGCCACCAAAATCCAAGGCAATGCCAGGCGCAACAACTGTGGCGACACCAAGGTCACCGCCCAGGCGCCCGCCATTGATGCGGTGAACGCCGCCAGCATGGCCCACAGCACCGCGCGCCAGGGCATGGTGACGTGTCGCGCGTAATGGGTGGCCGCCGCGGCCGTACCCCACATGGACGAGCCTTTGTTCACGCCGAACAAACTGGCTGGGTGGGCTTGCGGGAAGGCAGCAAACAAGGCGGGCACCAAAACCAAGCCGCCACCGCCCACCACGGCGTCGACAAAACCCGCCAGTCCGGACGCTGCGGTCACGACCAGCCACTCCCACGGCATCATGTTGTTGCGCTTTCATCAGCCAAGCGCTGCGGGCCAAACTCGCCTGCAGCAAACACAAAAAAAAGCGCCGGTGTCTGCACCGGCGCTTGGGGTTCGTCTCTGTTGGACGTGTTCGTCTCCTCGGCCTCGCTCTGAGCGCGAAGAACGTGTCTTCGCTGCGAGTAACGGCAATGTAACCGCAGGCCACGGCGCCGCGAATGGGTGCTTTCCCTAGGCTATATCAGCCCCGGCTGATGAAACAAACCCCATTTTGTGGCGCATCACCGACCTTCGCGTATCCAGCGCGCCGCTTTTTCGGCAATCACCAAAGTTGGGCTGTTGGTGTTGCCACTGGTGATGGTGGGCATGACGCCCGCGTCGGCCACGCGCAAACCGCGCACGACGCCGCCCACGCCATCCAGCACCCGCAAATGCGGATCGACCACCGCACTCGGGTCATCGACACGCCCCATCTTGGTCGTGCCCACCGGGTGAAAAATCGTGGTGGCGATGTCGCCGGCCAAGCGCGCCAAGTCGTCGTCGCTTTGGTATTGCACGCCCGGCTTGATTTCCTTGGGTTGGTAGCCCGCCATGGCTGGCTGCTCGATGATGCGCCGGGTGACGCGCAGCGAGTCCGCCGCCACCCTGCGGTCTTCCTCTGTGCTCAAGTAACACGGCGCAATCGCAGGGGCCTCGGCCATGTTGGCGCTGCGGATGTGCACGTGGCCTCGGCTGCTGGGGTTGAGGTTGCACACGCTGGCGGTGAAGGCGTTGAACTGGTGCAAGGGTTGGCCAAAGGCGTCCAAGCTCAAGGGCTGCACGTGAAACTCGATGTTGGGCCACACATAACTCGGGTCGCTGCGCGTGAAGCCCCCCATTTGCGAAGGCGCCATGCTCATGGGCCCGCTGCGCTTGAACAGGTATTCCAAGCCGATCGCGGCCTTGCCCCACCAACTGTTGGCCATGGTGTTCAAGGTCTTGGCGTTTTGCACTTCATAGACCGCACGGATTTGCAAGTGGTCTTGCAAGTTGGCGCCCACACCATTCAACGGCATTTGGACGTCGACACCGGCAGCTTGCAAGACGTCGGGCTGACCGATGCCGGAAAGCTCCAAGACCTGCACCGAGCCAATGCTGCCCGCAGCCAAAACCACGCCCGCCTTGGCCTTGACGGTCACGCGACGCCCCCGGTGCACAACCTCGGCGCCGTCACACGACCACCCCACTGCGGGGTCTTTGGACAGGTTCAGTTTGGCCACTTGGGCCTCGGTCCATACCGTCAAATTGGGGCGTGACATCACCGGGCGCAAAAAGGCTTTGGTCGCGTTCCAACGCCAACCCTTGCGCTGGTTCACCTCGAAATAGCCCACGCCCTCGTTGGTACCCCGGTTGAAGTCTTGGGTTCGCGGCACGCCCGCTTCGACAGCGGCTTGCGCAAAGGCGTCCAAAATGTCCCAACGCAGGCGCTGCTTCTCAACGCGCCACTCGCCTCCGCGACCGTGAAACCGCGCCGCCTCGCCATCGGCGTGGTCAGCGTCTTGGCTGTGGTGAGCCTCGTGCCCCATGAAGTCGGCCAGGCTGTGCGTCCACGACCAGGCGTCCTCGCCTGTGACTTGAGCCCAGTGGTCGTAGTCGCGCGATTGACCACGCGTGTAAAGCATGCCGTTGATGCTGGAGCAACCCCCGAGTGTTTTGCCTCGCGGGTAAAGCAGGCTGCGGCCGTTCAAGCCGGGGTCGGCCTCGGTTTTGTAAAGCCAGTCGGTGCGCGGATTGCCAATGCAGTACAGGTAACCCACGGGGATGTGAATCCAGTGGTAGTTGTCGGAGCGTCCCGCCTCCAGCAACAAGACGCGCTGGCTGGGGTCTGCACTCAAGCGGTTGGCGAGCAAACAGCCCGCCGTCCCGGCACCCACGATCACATGGTCAAACTCTTGCATCTCGGTGCTCCTCTCGTTTCGCCGAGATTACCCCAAGTCCCCAGCGTCGCGGTCGCAGGCTTGACCGTCAGGCCGGTGGCAGGCGCGGTGGCTCTGGTTCGGGCACCAACAAAGTCCCACGACGCAAGCCTTTGAAGGTCGACACCGTGAGCCAGCCAATCACCAAACTGCTCAAGGCCAAACTCAACATGGCCACGGCAGGCATCCAGGTGGCCGCACCGCGCTCAGACAGCAACAAGGTCAAGCTCGTGAACGCCGCGATCGGGAAGGACACCCCCCAATAGCCCATGTGAAAAGCCACGCTCAAAGCGCGCTGCACCACCTGCGCGGCCCACAACAAACAAAACAAGGCCACGCCCCACAGCGCGATCGACCAGCCCAAGGGCACCGCCAATTGCACACTGACCACACCAACCACGGACGGCGGCGCGGCCGTGATGAACCAAGCCATCAACATGCGCGGCGGCAAGGCCGAGTGCGCAGCCCGACGCACCAAAACCAGCACCAGGACCAACGGCCAAAAGAACACGCCAACGGCCAGTTGCGCCAAAGACCAGGTCGTGTGGCCCAGGGCCAAACCCGCCAAAGGCGCCACAACGTTGCCCACCACCGGAATGAACAAAGCCGGCGTGATGCCCGCCCACATCGGCGGCTCACCCTCCCGGTGTTCGTGCAACCAACGGCCCAAGACCCACAAGGTGACCAAGAGTTGCGCCGAAGCGGCCAACACCCACAGGCCATGCAAAGCGGCCAAAGCGCCAAAGAAATGCACGCCCAAAGCACTCAAGAGCAGCAAACCCACCGGCACCGAAGCCACAAAGACATGGCGCACCGGGTGTTGCACGTCTCGCGCCACGACGCCGGGGTAGCGCCGCAAACGCGCCAAGGTCGCCATGGCCAAGCCCAACCAAGTCGCCGTAGCCAACAACGCCACAGCAATGGCCACTTGGTTGGCCAGTGGCCCCATCAGCGGCACCGCACGGGTCCACGCCAAGGCCAAACCGGACAAGCCCATGACGGCGCTGAACCAAATCAAATTCAAGTGGATCAACGGTGAGGCATCACCCTGCTTGGTTTCGGTATTCATGTTCACCTCTTTGCGCGGGCACTTAGACGCACGCATGTTCCAACCAAACGGGCCGCTTAGGCGGCCCGTGACGTGGCTATCTCTGCAGGCGACAGGCGCCGCCCAAGGCGCTCACTTGGCGCCGCAGCAACCGCCGTCGGTGCTGTCATCAGGCACGCCCAGCTTGCGCAGGATGGTGCCCATCAAACACCACTTGGTCAGGCCCGACTGGAACAAGTTCAGGCCCACAAAGGCGGTGAATGCCAACCACCATGAGTTGACAAAC
>JALRFN010000098.1 GCA_023268425.1 Burkholderiaceae bacterium
CGACCCGCGCCCGAACTGATGCGCTCTGGCCAAGACAGACCATAGGCGATGGGCACGCGCATGTCCGGTGTACCCAACTGCGCGACCACCGAGGCATCGCGGTATTGCACCATCGAGTGCACCACGCTTTGTGGGTGAATGACCACTTCTAAACGATCAGGTGGCATGGCAAACAAATGATGCGCTTCGATGACTTCCAAAGCTTTGTTCATCATCGTGGCGGAGTCGACCGAAATCTTGCGGCCCATGTCCCAGTTCGGGTGAGCCACGGCCTCGGCGGGCGTGACGCTGGACAAGGTGTCCATGGCCCTGGTGCGAAATGGACCGCCTGAAGCGGTGAGGATGATTTTCTCAACCCGACGATCCCAGGTGGCTGGGTCTTCGGGCAAAGACTGAAAAATCGCCGAATGTTCGCTGTCGATGGGCAACAAGGTGGCACCGCCCTGACGCACGGCGTCCATGAACAAAGCGCCACCCAGCACGATGGTTTCTTTATTGGCCAATAGCAAACGCTTGCCCGCACGCGCCGCCGCCAAACTCGGCGGCAAACCCGCGGCCCCCACAATCGCGGCCATCACGGCGTCGACCGGTTCGGCGGCACTGACTTCGACCAAAGCAGCCGCACCGCTGAGCACGCGGGTGGGCAAACCCTCGGCCTTGATGCGCTCCGCCAAACGAAGCGCGGCCTGCACATCAGACATCACGGCAAATGCTGGCTGGAACTCAGCGCACTGCGCCAACAGCGCGTCGACCTGGCGATGTGCGGTCAACGCGTGAATACGAAACGCGCTGGGGTGCTGGCGCACCACGTCCAGCGTGCTGGTGCCAATCGAGCCCGTCGAGCCCAATACCGTCAAACTTTGCATTGCGGCTTCACGCATTTATCCACCTCAAACCAGGCTCATCCACAGGGCCAGTGGCAGCACCGGGAGCAACGCATCAACACGGTCCAGCACGCCACCGTGGCCAGGCAACAAACCACTGGAGTCCTTCACACCCGCCACACGCTTGACCAAGGATTCGACCAAATCCCCCAAAATCGAGGCAGCGACCAGTCCAGCCACCCCCAGGCACCACCAAGCCAGCGAACGCTGCCACAGCAAGCTGTAAATACTGGGTGAGCCCAGCGACCAGCGCTGCTCAGCCCACAGCCACAGGCCACCCAACATCACCACCGCCGCAGCGCCGCTGATGGCACCCGCCCAGGTCTTGCCAGGGCTGACACGCGGGGCCAGCTTTCGACGACCCCAGGCGCGGCCACCGAAATAAGCGGCAATGTCTGCAGCCCAAACCAAGCTCAGCACAGACAACAGGTGGTTCAAGCCCACAGCCTTGACCATGACCAACGACCACCAAGCGATGGCCACCGCCAGCCAGCCCACCACCAAGCGCACGGACATGCGCACCTGTGCCCAATGGTCCAAACCTTGGCGCAGCATCCACACCGTGCCGGGCAACCAAATCAACAGCCCCAACCATGCAACGGCATGCCCATTGATCGCCCAAATTGGCGACCAGTGTGATGCAGCCAGCAACACCCCCATAAGCACCCCCGAAACCCGTGCTGAACGCTCGGTCATGCCCTGCAAACGCGCCCACTCCCAAGCGCCTGCGGCCATCAGCGCGAGGGTCAATGCGTCGAACCAAAAGGGATCAGCAGCCAACATGGCCGGCAACAGCAAGGCCAGCAAGACCAGCGCAGTGACGACACGCTGCTTCAGCATGTGGGGCTCGACTCGCGCGCTACAGCGGCGCGCAGTGGCGACAGACCCAAAACAAAGGCGCCCGCAGGCGCCTGATTCATGGGGCTGGTCAAACCTCCATGACCTCGGCTTCTTTGCCAGCGACCAACTTGTCGATCTCGGCAACATGCTTGTCCGTCAGCTTCTGAATATCCTCTTGGCTGCGGCGATCGTCGTCTTCGCTGATCTCTTTGTCTTTGAGCAGCTTTTTGACACTGTCGTTGGCATCGCGACGCAGGTTGCGAACAGCCACCTTGGCCTGCTCGCCTTCACCACGCACGACTTTGGTCAGCTCTTTGCGACGCTCTTCCGTCATCGGGGGCATGGGCACCCGAATCAGGTCGCCTTGAGAAGCCGGATTCAGACCCAAGTCCGACTCGCGAATCGCTTTCTCGATCACCGCACCCATGCCCTTTTCCCAAGGCGCCACACCGATGGTGCGCGCATCAATCAAGCTCAGGTTGGCAACTTGTGAAATCGGCAGGCTGCTGCCGTAATAGTCGACATGCACCGCGTCCAACAAGGCCGGGTTGGCGCGTCCTGTGCGCACGCGAGACAGCGCGTTCTTCAAGGCGTCAATCGCGCCTTTCATCTTTTGTTCTGCGTTTTTGCGAATGTCTGCAATCGTCGTCATTGGCTTCACTCCACTTCAGCTCATGCGCGCACTGTCACCAGTGTGCCCTCGTTTTCTCCTGCGACCACACGTTTGAGCGCACCGTCTTTGACGATCGAAAACACCCGGATAGGCAATTCCCGATCGCGACACAGCGCAAACGCTGTGGCGTCCATGACCTGCAAATTGCGCATCATGGCTTCATCGAAGGAAATGGTGTCATAACGCGTAGCCGTCGGATCTTTCTTAGGGTCTGCACTGTACACGCCGTCAACCTTGGTGGCTTTGAGCACCACTTCCGCACCGATTTCTGCACCACGCAAGGCTGCTGCCGTGTCGGTGGTGAAGAATGGGTTGCCCGTACCTGCCGCAAAGATCACGACTTTGCCTTCTTCCAGGTACTGCAAGGCTTTTGGGCGCACATAAGGTTCGACCACCTGCTCAATGTTGATGGCGGACATCACACGCGCCACCACACCCACTTTTTCAAACGCATCGGCCAAGGCCAGCGAGTTCATCACCGTGGCCAACATGCCCATGTAGTCGGCCGTGGCGCGGTCCATGCCCACGGCACCACCAGCCATGCCACGGAAAATATTGCCACCGCCAATCACCACCGCAACTTGCACGCCGCTGCGGGTGACCTCTGCCACCTCGTCCACCATGCGCTTGATGGTGTCTTGGTTGATGCCGAAGTCATCATCACCCATCAAAGCTTCACCAGACAGTTTCAACAAGATGCGTCGATAAGCCATGTGCACACTCCAGGGGCGATGATGAAATTCAGCAATCAATCCAAACCAGGCTAGGTTCAGCCTTTGGCTGCAGCCATTTGCGCGGCCACTTCAGCAGCGAAGTCGTCCACTTTCTTTTCAATGCCCTCACCCACCACATACATGTGGAAGGCGCTGACCGTGGTGCCTTGCTCTTTGAGCATTTGCTCAACCGTTTGTTTGTCGTTTTTGACGAAAGGCTGGTTGAACAAGCTGACTTCTTTGAGGTACTTTTGAATCGAGCCGTCGATCATCTTGGCCACGATTTCAGCAGGCTTGCCGGACTCAGCGGCCTTGGCTTCGGCAACGTTGCGCTCTTTTTGCACCAAATCAGCAGGCACATCTGCCGCGGACAGCGCCACAGGTTTCATGGCTGCGATGTGCATGGCGACGTCGCGTGCAGCGGTCTCGTTGCCACTGAACTCAACCAACACACCGATGCGTGTACCGTGCAAATAACCAGCGACTGCGCTGCCTTGCGTGCGCACGAAGCGACGCACCGTCATGTTCTCACCGATCTTGCCCACCAGGCCTTTGCGCACTTCGTCCACGGTCGGGCCAAAGCCTTCATAGTCCAAAGGCAGAGCTGCCAGCGCAGCGACGTCAGCCGGGTTGTTTTGCGCGACCATCTCAGCCAGCTTTTGGCAGAAGCCCAAGAAAATGTCGTTCTTGGACACAAAATCGGTTTC
>JALRFN010000185.1 GCA_023268425.1 Burkholderiaceae bacterium
CTCAACATGCAGTTGGGGTTGGTTTCCATGTTGGTGCCGGGTGCCACGCCAAAGTAACCCGCTTCTGGGTTGATGGCGTACAAACGGCCATCGGCTGCGGGCTTGATCCACGCGATGTCGTCACCGATGGTGGTGACCTTCCACCCCTCGAAGCCAGCCGGTGGCACCAGCATGGAGAAGTTGGTCTTGCCGCAGGCGCTGGGGAAGGCTGCCGCCACGTGGTACTTTTTGCCCGCCGGATTCGTCACGCCCAAGATCAGCATGTGCTCGGCCAACCAGCCTTGGTCGCGACCCATGGTTGAGGCGATGCGCAACGCGAAGCACTTTTTACCCAACAACGCATTGCCACCGTAGCCAGAGCCATAAGACCAGATTTCGCGGGTCTCGGGGTAGTGCACGATGTACTTGGTGGTCGGGTTGCAAGGCCAGGCCACATCGGCTTGACCGGCTTGCAGCGGCGCGCCCACCGTGTGCATGCAAGGCACAAACTCGCCGTCGCTGCCCAGCACGTCGTAAACGGCTTTGCCCATGCGGGTCATTTTTTGCATGTTGACGACCACATAGGGGCTGTCGCTGAGCTCCACGCCAATGTGGGCGATTGGACTACCCAAGGGGCCCATGGAGAAGGGGATCACATACATGGTGCGACCGCGCATGCAGCCGTCAAACAGCGGTTGCAGCGTGGCGCGCATTTCAGCGGGGGCCATCCAGTTGTTGGTGGGGCCAGCGTCTTCTTGCTTTTCGCTGCAAATGTAGGTGCGGTCTTCGACGCGCGCCACGTCTGAGGGGTCAGACCAGGCCAAATAAGAGTTGGGGCGCTTGGCTTCGTTCAAGCGGCGCAGTGTGCCTGCTTCGACCATTTGTGCACACAGGCGGTCGTACTCCTCGGTGGAGCCATCACACCAAACGACTTGATCAGGTTTGCACAGTGCGGCCATCTCACTGACCCACTTGACCAGACCCTCGTGGCGCACGTACGCGGGCGCGTTGACAGAAACAGACATAAAGCCTCCAGATGTTGAAAAACAGATTTCCTCGGCGGCTTGCGGTTCAAGCGGCCGAGGAAATCTGTTTCTCGATGGCGGTTTTAACCGGCACCGGGGGAAGCCATTTTAAAAAATGGCGCCGTCAGTTACCACGCAGTTACATGCGCTAATTGCATAACCTTATGCGTACACTGATGCAGCGGCCGCCAGGCGGGCAAAAAAAACCGCGCCAAGGCGCGGTAGGCATGAACAAAGGCGCTGATCAGCCGACGCCAACCGCAATTGCGGCCAACAAAAAAATCAGCAAGCCACCAGCCAGCGGCAGCACCCAAGGAATCTTGTGCACCACGCCGGCCATGACGTCGTCAGAATCGTGTGTGGGCTTATGGTCTGCGGACATACGGGCTCTCCTGTGTACGGTGTCGTTGGTTTGTGCGAGTGCGCGATTTTAGGACAGCTTTGGCCGTTCTGACCATCACAGCAAAGCGTAAGTGGTGGACGCCTTGCACACGCACTTGCCGTCCGTGGCGCCATGCAGCGTGATTTCGCCAAAGACCAGCGACTTGCCGGCGCGCAAAACTTCGGCGCGCACCACGGCGTCTTGTGCGCTCAATGGACGCAAAAAGCTGGTGTTCAATTGCACCGTGGTCATCGGTTGCTGGGTGGTACCCAGCTCGCGACAAATGGCCAAAACCATGGCCGTGTCCGCCGCCGCCATCATGGCTTGGCCGCACAAGATGTCACCGACGCGGGTCAGCTGCGGCGTGACCGGCAAGCGCAAACTGACCGCGTGGTCCTCCAGCGCAGTCACGTGCAAGTTCAGCGCTTGAATCCACGGCGCAAACCACTCGCCCAAACAGGCTTGTAGGCGTTCGATGTCAGGACGCATTTCGGCTTGATGCATGGCTATACCTCAAGCGTCGATGCGTGCCGGGTCCCAGGCATGCACCGTTTGGTGCTGCTCGCCCAAGCCTTGAATGCCCAAATCCATGCGGTCCCCTGGCTTGAGAAATACAGGCGGCTTCATGCCCATGCCCACACCGGGCGGCGTACCCGTGGTGATCAAGTCGCCGGGCTCCAGCGTCACAAACTGGCTGAGGTAACTGATGATGTGGGCCACACCAAAAATCATGGTGCGGGTGTTGCCAGACTGCGTGCGCTGGCCATTGAGGTCCAGCCACAAGTCAAGGTTTTGCGGGTCGGCAACCTCGTCCGCGGTGACCAGCCAGGGCCCGATGGGGCCAAAGGTGTCACAGCCTTTGCCCTTGTCCCATTGTCCACCGCGTTCGATTTGGTAAGCGCGTTCGGACACGTCGTTGACCACGCAATAGCCGGCCACGTGCTGCAGGGCGTCGGCTTCGGTGACATAACGCGCGCGGCTGCCGATCACCACGCCCAATTCAACCTCCCAGTCGGATTTGACCGAGCCCTGAGGCAAGACCACGTCGTGGTGCGCACCGACCGCACAGCTGTTGGCTTTGATGAACAAGATGGGTTCCTTCGGGATCGCCATGCCGGCTTCTTCGGCGTGGTCGGCATAGTTCAGACCGATGGCCAAAAACTTGCCCATGCCTGACCAAGGCACGGCGATGCGCTCGGCTTCAACGGCGGGCAGTTGACTCAAATCCACAGCACGAAGCGCCGCCAGGCCCGCTGGGCTGAGGGTCGAGGCGTTGATGTCATCAATGAGCGAAGACAGATCGCGTGCGACGCCTTGGGCGTCAATGGCAGCGGGACGTTCTTGGCCCTTGGGGCCGTGACGCAGCAGTTTCATGGGTTGCCTTTCTTGGGGAATTCAGCCACGGCCCACAAAGGGCATGTTGGTGGCCATGACAGTGGTGAACAAGACGTTGGCACTCAAGGGCAGGCGCGCCATGTTCATGAAGGTCTCGGTGACGGCGCCCATGTCCATGACCGCCTCGGGGCGCACGCTGCCATCGGCCTGCGGAACCCCTCGGCTCATCGCCGTGGTCATGTCGGAGGCCACGTTGCCAATGTCGATTTGTCCGACGGCGATGTCGAAAGGCCGTCCGTCCAAGGCGGCGGTTTTGGTCAATCCCGTGATCGCGTGTTTGGTGGCCGTGTAGCCGCTGGAGCCGGGGCGCGGTGCGTGCGCCGAAATCGAGCCATTGTTGATGATGCGGCCACCGGCTGGCGTTTGGCGTTTCATTTGTGCAAACGCGGCGCGTAAACAGTAAAAGGCACCGTTGAGGTTGGTGTTGACTGAGGCGTGCCAATCGTCAAGCGACATCGCGTCCGGCGTGGCGCCGGGGGTGAACACCCCTGCATTGTTGAACAACAAGTCCAAGCGGCCCCAGGCTTGGGCCACCGCATCAAAAGCCGCCTGCACTGAATGGGGGTCACTGACATCGGTGGGCAGGCACACGACCTGATCGTTGGGGTATTGCGCTGCCGTGGCTTGTAAGGTGGCCATGCGGCGACCGAGCAAAGCCACACGCCAGCCGTCGGCCAGCAGTGCTTGCGCGCAGGCACGGCCAATGCCAGAACCTGCGCCAGTGACGATGGCGGTGCGAAACGATGTGTTCATGGTGTGATGACTTGTCTAATGTGGATGGACGAATTGTTAACCCGACGGGCTGGCTCGAGCGTCACCTGCGTCGATCAATCGGGCGTGTTCACCCGGATCACGGCGCGCACCAGGCCGTGGTCACTGGTGTGGCGACTGTGCCCAGCGTGCAAATGGTCGTTGAATGCGTCCACTCGGCGCACATCGCCCAGGCTGAAGCGGCTTTGGGGCAAGAACTCTTCGCTGACAAAGATTTGGTCCAACAACTCGGGCCATCCTTGATGGATGTGGCTGTAGGCGACATCGCGCTTCAGTGCCGCTTCGCCTTGCGCGTCCCAAGCGTTGAACAAAGCGGTGGCTCGGGCGCGTCGGTTGTAAGCCACTTCGCTGGTGGCCGCCATCAACTGGGTGGTGACGCTTTGCGGGCTGTCGTTGCAATCGCCCAGCAAAATCACCGGCTCTTCTTGGCGCTCCAAGATCGGCAACAACAAGGCCCGCACAGAGGCGGCTTCGGCGCCGCGAATCATCAGGGAGCGCAGGTTGGCCAAGGTGGCGACTTCGGGGTCATCGCGGTCTTCCAGCGGTTCACCGTCCTCATCGCGCAAAAACTTGGCACGCTTGGATTTCAAGTGAACCCCGACCACGGTCACAGTCTGACCGTGCTTCATGCGCACCCGAGCCAGCAGCGGTGGGCGGCTGAACGTCTGCAAGCGCCCCAATCCGGGCACTTCAATTTGAAAGGCGCTTGGCAAGTCTGTGGGGGTCTCAACCGACAGCACGTCCAGTCGAGATACCAAACCCACCAGCGGTGTGCCACTTTGCTGGCCGTCGACCTCAGCGCCAGGCACCAAGACTTCAGCGCGACGCATGTGGCTGCGTGTCACTGCGGCTTTGAGCGCACGTTCATCCCAGACCTCTTGCACCATCATCAAGTCGGCGGCGAGCATGGCGAAGCGCTCACCCAGCCAATCGATCTTGCGCTGGTACTCGTGCTCAGAATAGACTTCTTGATTGGGATAGAAAACGCGCTGCGGCAAAGCCAAATTCATGGCGTTGCACGTGGCGACAGTTAGGGTGGTGGCACTCATGCGCACAGAATAAGCCAATCGGCGGCGGTGCGTTCGGGTGCGCAACAGGGAGAAGTCATGTTGGGGGTTCATGAGCTGGGCGTGTTCATCGCGGGCACCATCGTCATCGTGTTGTTGCCGGGGCCGAACTCCCTGTATGTGTTGACCGTGGCGGCGCGATCGGGTTTGCGCATGGGTTACGCCGGTGCTTTGGGCATCTTTTCGGGCGACGCCGTGTTGATGCTGGCCACCGCCTTGGGAGCCGCCTCGGTCTTGGAGGCCTACCCCAGCCTCTACCAGGGCTTGCGCTGGGCCGGTGCCTTGTACTTGAGCTACGTGGGTGCCCGCTTGATCTGGGGTGCCTGGCGAACACGCCAGCAAGGCGCGCCGGGGCCACAGGCGGTTGAGGCTGAGCGGTTGGCGAGCGCCAGCGTCGCCGAGCACACCGCCAGTGCGGTTTACCGCAAAGCCTTGGTCATCAGTGTGTTGAACCCCAAAGCAATTTTGTTTTTCTTGTCCTTTTTCGTGCAGTTTGTCGATCCGCACTATGCGCATCCGGCGCTGAGCTTTGCCTTGCTTGCCGCCATCGTGCAGTTGGCCAGCGCGACGTATTTGACCGTGCTGATTCTGGGTGGGATTCGTCTGGCCCGTGTGTTTGCGAGGCGCAAGCGTTTGAGCGCGTGGCTCAACAGCATGGTGGGCGCTTTGTTCATCGCTTTTGGCGTGCGCTTGGCCAGTTAAAATTACGCCCTTCCTCAAGGAGCGTTGCAGCCCGCCGCTGATGTACAGCCGGGGTCAGGCTTGAGGGCTGTTCGCGAGGTCGCGGGCATCAATTTGCAATAACGGCGCTCACCTGAATTTCGACCCAGAGTTGGCCTTTGGGTCCAACGCCCCCACAGGTGAGTGCTGATGTCATTGCCCCCTCCCCCGCCGATGTTGTTGTCTGGTTTGGAATTGTTGCGTGTCGACTCCGACAGCTTGTTCATCAACGTTGGTGAGCGCACCAACGTCACTGGTTCCAAAGCCTTTGCGCGCTTGATTTTGAACAACCAGTTCGACGAGGCCTTGGCGGTGGCGCGCCAACAGGTTGAAAACGGCGCACAAATCATTGACGTCAACATGGACGAAGCCATGTTGGACAGCCAGGCCGCCATGGTGCGGTTTTTGAACCTGATGGCCAGCGAGCCTGACATCGCGCGCGTGCCCGTGATGATCGACTCCAGCAAGTGGGAGGTGATCGAAGCCGGTTTGCAGTGCATCCAAGGCAAGGGCATCGTCAACTCCATCTCGCTCAAAGAAGGCGTTGAGGCCTTCAAGCACCAAGCCACTTTGGTGCGCCGTTATGGGGCGGCTGCCGTGGTCATGGCTTTTGACGAGCAAGGCCAAGCCGACACCTTTGCGCGCAAGACGGAAATTTGTGAGCGCGCCTACCGCATCTTGGTGGACG
>JALRFN010000226.1 GCA_023268425.1 Burkholderiaceae bacterium
CGCCCAAATTTGCATCCACCTCGAGGGCGATGCCAGCACTGCCGCCCCCGCCACCGTTACCTCTTGTGACGGCAGCATCGAAAGCGGGCGCGGCCGCTTGCAAGTGGTGCGCAAGCTCACCGTTTGGATGTCGGCACTGAAACCATGACCCACTCCCTTGGCACTCACCGACAAGGCGGTGCGACGCTGATGGTCGTGCTGGCCATGCTGCTGGTCGCCACGGTACTGATCATCGGTGGCTTGTCACTGTTGAACCAGCATCAGCGCAGCGCCGCACTCGACATGGACCGCACGCGTGCACTCGAAGCCGCGCAAGCCCTGTTGTCGGACGCCGAACAAGACATCAAAACCCCGGGTGCGCGGTCGTCTTCGTCGGTGTTTTTTCCATTGCGATTGCGCGAATTCGAAGACGTGCGCCAACGTGCCTGGCTGGATGGCGTGGGCTGCCGAGAAGGCATTTGTGTCCCACAAACCATGGACAGCTGGCCAGCAAGCCATTGGCGCAAGCTGAGCACCAACGATGCCTTTTGGCGCACGGGAGCAAGCTACGGCAGCCACACCGGCGCCAGCAGCCCCAGTGACCACGCGGCACTGGCGCGCGGCCGCTACTGGGTTGAGGTCTTGATCAATGACGAATCCACAACGCAAGGCGCCCCCGCGGTGGTGCCCGATGCGATCACGCCATTCGTCTACCGCGTCACGGCAGTGGCGCCCGGCCAGCGCGATGGCACGCTGGTTGTCTTGCAGACCTTGATCGTGCCGGTGCCCGAATCATGAACACCAATCGCCCGACGCACCGCAAACGCCTCCCACGCTGGGCCGGCAACAGCATGCTGACCCTGGCTTTGGCACTGGTCTCGGCACCGCTGCTGGCCCTCAGCCTGAGCACAGCGCCTGCACAAGTGTTCATTCCGCAACCCGCGCCCAACGTCTTCATCACGCTGGACGACTCCTCCAGCATGGCGCCAAGCAGCAAGTGGGGGGCGCTGCAAACAGCGGTGCAAACCGCGTTCTCCGCAGACGCCATCAGCGACGCACAGATTCGCCTCGCGTGGCAAGCCTTGCACAGTTGCACCGCCTTTGGCGACGTCGCCAACTGTGGTGGTGACAACCGCTTGAAAGTCCTGGACGCCAACCACCGTCAAGCGTTTTTGAACTTCATGTCTTCGCGCACACCCAGCGGTTTTCTGGCGGGTACACCCACGCCCAAAGCGGCACGCCGCGTGTTGGACGCGCTCAGCGCCAACATCACCGTCAACAGCCCGTGGGCGGCCACACCCACGCTGGAATTGGGCACGCCACTGAGTTGCCGCAAGGCCTACCACATCATCATGACCGATGGTGCTTGGACCAACCATCCTGTTTTCCTGCCGTCAGTCGCAGTGGGCAACGTGGATGGAAGCAACACCACATTGCCCGACGGCACGGTCTACAGCACCACCTCCGCCCACAGTCGCCTCTACCGCGACAGCGCCGCCAACACCCTGGCCGATGAGGCTTTTCTGGCCTGGTCACGTGACTTGCAAAGCAACCTGGCCAATGATGTCCCCGCGATTGAAACGGTCAGCAGCACGCAAAACTATGGCAACGCCTCGTTGGCGGCTTACTGGAACCCGCGCAACGACCCGGCCACTTGGCAACACCTGAATACCTACACCATTTCCTTCCAAGCCGATCCCGACAGCACCTGGAGCGTGGCACCTCAGTTCGACGGTGACGCCTACGGGGGCGACTTGTTGCGCATCGCCGAAGGCGCTTTGACTTGGCCTAGCCCCTTGCCTTACGGGGGGCCAGAAGAAGCGCAAAAGGTCGACATGTGGCACGCAGCCATCAACGGCCGAGGACAGTTCCTGGCTGCGACCAGCGCCGCTGCACTCACCCAAGCCTTCCGAACCATCTTGGCGGACATCGATCGGCTGAGCAACGCCACGCTCACCAGCGCCATCACGGTGGCCAACAGCTTTGTGCGCACCAGCACGCAGTTGTTTCTCTCGGCGTTTCAAGCGCAAGGCTGGGGCGGCCAACTCAACGCCTGGACGCTGAGCCCGGGCAGCACCACCGCCACCGCCCTGAATTGGCAAGCCCAAGCGCGCTTGGACCTGCTGGCGCCCAGCGCCAGGGTGATTTACACCCAGACCACTGCGGGTCCTCGCTTGTTCACATGGTCCCAACTAGACGCCGCTGCGCAGTCCCAAATGGGCAGTGAAACCATCTTGAACTACTTGCGCGGCGAGCGCGCACAAGAGATTCAAAACGGCGGCGGCTTGCGCAACCGGGTGTCGCGCTTGGGTGACATCGTGCACAGCAACGCTTGGTTGATGCCCGCGCCCCAACGCCGCACCGTCGAGTACGCGGGTCATGCCAGTTTTCGCCAGGCTCAGCAACAACGCCCAGCCATGGTCTGGGTCGGCGCCAACGACGGCATGTTGCATGGGTTCGATGCGGCCACCGGCGACGAGCGCGTCGCCGTCGTGCCGCGCGGCGCACACAGCAAACTGGCCAGCTTGAGCGAGGTCAACTACCAGCACAGCTACTGGGTCGATGGCCCGGTGTTCAGTGGCGACGCCAACATGGGCTCCGACACGCGCAGCGATTGGCGAACGGTCGTGGTCGCTGCACTCGGCTTAGGCGGCCCCGGCTACGTGGTTGTCGATGCCACCAGTGCCTCGTTTGCTGCCACCCCCGACGCGGCTTCAGCCGCCGTGTGGGTCGATGCCTCAGACGGCAGCGACGCCGACCTCGGTCACATCACCACAGCCACTGCCCCACCTGCCGACGACACCCAGCAATCGGCACAAATCGTGCGCATGAACAACGGGCGTTGGGCGGTCTTGATGGGCAATGGCGTCAACAGCGCGAATGCGCGTGCGGTGTTGGTGGTGCAATACCTGGACGGCCAGCGCGAACGCCTCAAACTCGTCGCGCCCTACACCGCCGCCGTGGGCGCGGGCGTGGCCAATGGATTGGGCGCACCACGCGCCTTGGACGCCAACGCCGACGGCAACGTTGACTTTGTTTACGCGGGTGACGCGCTTGGCCAGCTGTGGCGCTTCGACGTGCAATCCAGCGACGCGACGACCTGGGGGTGGAGCGACGCCCAAGCCACCACCTATCCTCTGTTTCACGCCAAAGGCAGCGGCGGTCAAACCCAAGCCATTTGGGCGGCGCCAGTGGTGGTCAAGCGCTTCAATCAACAAGTTCAAGTGGTGTTTGCAACCGGACAGCGGCTGAGCAGGGCCGACGAGTCCACGCGACTGCCTCAGTCGGTCTACAGCTTGCAAGACGATTTGTCGCTCACGCCAACAGCCGTGACCACACGCGAAACCGTGGGCGCCCTCACTGGCCTGCCTGCAGCCACACCCGCAGGCCTCACCGGGCCCACCGATGTGGGCGCGCGCGGCTGGATTTACGATTTGCCCAACCCCCATGAGCGGGTCGTACAAGCCCTGACCCTCACCCAAGACAACCAAGTCTTGATCGACAGTGTGGTCCCGGGCCAACCACCTGAAGGCGAATCGTGCAGCGCCTCGGCGTGGGGCACCGACGTGCACCACCTGACCATCTTTCATGCGGTGGCGCATGTGCTTCGCTACACCGCAGGACAAAGCAACCGTTTCACCCTGGGCAGCGCGGGCGCGGTGCTCAGCACCGCGGGCCAAGGCTACGCGGTCACCACCGCGGGCCAAACGCCTGTGCTGCAAACCATCAGCACACCGATCCACCCCGACCTCAGTCGCGCACGACGCATCTCGTGGCGCGAAGTCCTGCCATGAACACCCCTCGCACCGCCCATCGCGGCTTCAGCTTGATTGAACTGCTGATCGCCATGGCCATCATTGGCCTGCTGAGCGCTTTTGCCATCCCGCGCTACCAAGACTATTTACTGCGGGCGCGACGTGTCGACGCCACCAGCACCCTGCTGCAAGCGGCCAATTGGATGGAGCGTTCCGCGACCGCTCAAGGCAGCTACCCACTCAACACCGCCAGCGGTGGCCCTGGCATGCCCCCGGGTGTGCAACATTCGCCCAATGGTCACTACCAAATTTGGGCCAATTCCACCGACGGACAACAT
>JALRFN010000242.1 GCA_023268425.1 Burkholderiaceae bacterium
CAAGCCAAGCAGGCCAAAGAGGCCGTCAAGGCACCCGCATATGCGCAAGCCACTGCGGGCGGCATCGTCATTCGAGACAGCCTGGCTTCGGCTTGGCGCCGCGTCGGTTTGGCGCTTGACCGCACTGGCTTCACCGTGGTCAAACGCGATGAGGCCAGTGGCAGCTACGAGGTTCGCTACGTTCCAGCCAGCGAAGCACCCGCGCAAAAACCCGGTTTCTTCGACCGCTTGTTCGGTGGCAAAGAAAAGGCGGCTCAGCCCATGGACATGCGCATTGAGCTGCGCGGCCAAGGCGAGGTCTCCGGTATGGTGATCACTGGCGCCGACCAGCAAGCCGTCGCCAAAGCCCAAGCGGTCTTGCTGCAAGACCTGCAGTAAATCGGCCAAAAGCACCTGCAGGCCCTTGGGCGAGCGCCGGGCCTGCTGGCCCTGCGTTCAAGCGATGGAATTCAACAACCTGGGCAGCGGCAGTGGTGGCAACGCCACCTTGCTGCGTTTGGACAGCGCGTCGCGGCCTGTGATGTTGGACTGCGGCTTTGGCATCCGCGAGTTGGAACGCCGGGTCGAAGCCTCTGGCGTGG
The DNA here is from genome assembly GCA_023268425.1 of Burkholderiaceae bacterium. Lineage (GTDB taxonomy): Bacteria > Pseudomonadota > Gammaproteobacteria > Burkholderiales > Burkholderiaceae_C > RS62. Next base: position 582 of record JALRFN010000242.1, read on the forward strand.
CACCAAACGAGATCGCCGCGTTGGTCATCACCCACGAGCACGGCGATCACGCAGGTTGCGTGGCCGCCTGGTCGCGCAAATACGACTGCCCGGTCTACCTCAGTCGCGGCACTTGGCACGCGTTGAACGACCCGCAATTCGGCGGTGGCATGCAACGCATCCAAGACGGCAGCCCTTTTGACTTGGCAGGCTTGTGCTTCACACCGTTTACCGTGCCGCACGATGCCCGAGAACCGCTGCAATTTCGTGTGCAGGGCAAGCAACGCGATTTGGGCGTGTTGACCGATCTGGGCCACGTTTCAACACACGTGATTGACTGCCTGCGCGGCGTGCACAGTTTGGTGCTGGAATGCAACCACGAACCCCACATGCTGCAAAGCGGCCGCTACCCGCCCTCACTGAAACGCCGAGTGGGTGGTGACTGGGGCCACTTGTCCAATCAACAAGCCGCCCGTGTTTTGAGCGCGCTGTGGCACCCCGGTTTGTCACAAGTCATTGCCGCGCACTTGAGCGAAGCCAATAACCAAGTTGAGTTTGCCCTGGCGGCGCTGCAAGAGGCACTGGACGGTCGCGGTCCGACCGCCTTGCGCGCAGCGCAAGCGGCAGATGCCACCCAGTGGTTGGCCGTCTGAACACCACACCCGCTTAGATCAAAACCGAAAGCACCAAAGCAAACAGCCACGGACCCGAAGGCACCGTGGCTGCGCGCATCACACCCCTGGGGGTGAAATCAATTACTGCTTAGCAGGTTCTGCGGGCTTTTCAGCTTCTTTGGCAGCATCAGCAGCGCCAGCAGTGGCTTCTTTGGCAGCGTCAGCAGCAGGAGCAGCTTGCTCGGTGGCTGCAGGTGCAGCAGCGGGAGCAGCTTGCTCAGTGGCTGCGGGTGCAGCAGCAGGAGCAGCTTGCTCAGTGGCGGCGGGAGCAGCAGGAGCGGCTTCAGCAGCTTCTTCTTTCTTGCCACATGCGCTCAGCACCAAAGCCAAGACGATGGAACTCAACACAACAGATTTCTTCATGATTCATCCAAATGATTGGGGAGTGTGCTCAGCCCTCACTTCGCCCCAAGACAAGGCGAGAGCCGGGGAAACCGGTCTGCCTCAATTCAGGGGTAATCCCGAATTGACCCGCAGTCAGGTTTCGATCCGGCGCGAATCATATGCAAGAATTTGAACGCAAAAACAAGACAAAAATAAATATTTTTGTCTTATTACAGAAAGTTCACAGTCGTGAGCTTCCATATGCTTCGCCAGGCATGATCACCCCAAAAAAGTGGTGTGAATCCAGCCCAACTCATGCCACTGCGCGAGTACCGCGCGCGCGTCGTTGCTCATTGACAACAGCGCCGCTCGTGACAGGCCACGCGCGTTGGCCATGGCTTGCAGGCAACGTGCATCGCGTCCACGGGCTTGAAAAGCCTCGCCATTGATGAAGACGTGTTGGGCGTCATAAAGCATCTTGGTTTTGCGATCCAACACCACATCGCCTTGCGCCCAATCACTGGGCGAAGGCTCGAACCAAACGCTGGCTTTGGGCTCGGTCAACCATTCCCCCATGGCGCAAGCCAGGGCGCCTGGCTCGCGCATCATGCGCGCCACACTCTGACGCGCAAACGCCTGCAATTCGGCCGGCACTCGAGCTGGCGTGCGCGTGGCCGCTTGATCGGCATCGGCATAGAGCGCGTCGTCGTCCCAATGCTCACCCATGCGCAGGACCAACTCACGGGCCAAGTCATCGGCCTGCGGTACGGTGAAGCCCACCGAACAAGTCATGCAATCGCCGCCGACTGCCACGCCGTCGTGCGCCCACATTGGCGGCAGGTACAACATGTCACCCGGCCCAAGTTCAAAGGTCTGCGTGGGCTTGAAGCCATCGATGATGCGCAGCGGCAGCCCGGGCACCATGGGGTAATCGCTCGGCGGCGCAATCGACCAGCGGCGGGTGCCGTGCACTTGCAACAAAAACACGTCATAGCGGTCGGTGTGCGGCCCCACGCCGCCGCCCTCGCTGGCCCAGGAAATCATGATGTCGTCCAAGCGCGCATCGGGCACGAACCGAAAACGCTGCATCAATGCGTGCGCGCCGTCGTGGTGCAAGTCCACCCCTTGAACCAACAAGGTCCATTTGGGTGTGGCCAACGTCGGCGTTCTCTCGATTGGCCCGCGCTGCAAAGACCAGCCCTTGCGCGCGTCGTCACGCACCAATCGCGACTCCACATCTTCGCGCTTGGCCAGCGCGAACAAGTCGCGTCGCGATGGCAAGCGATCGGCCACATGCAATGCCTGGCGAAACACCATGGGTTGGCGCTGCCAAACGGTTTGCATGAACGCAGCCGCGCTCATGCCACCCAACATGTCCAGAGGCGAATCGGTCGAAGGCAAAACGGCGGCGTTGAGAGGTGAAGACATGGGACAATTCGCGAATGAATGTGAAACAACAATGTGTGGTGGCCCTGACTTGGGCTTTGCACGACACCCTGGGTGAAGAACTCGACGTTTGCGAAGAGCCGGTCGAATTTTTGGTCGGCGGCACCGACTTGCTGGCTGCGATTGAAACCGCCCTGCAAGACATGGCCCCCGGCGAAAGCAAACAAATTCAACTTGAGCCCGAGCAAGCGTTTGGCGACTTCAACGAGCAACTGATTTTCGTTGAAGAACGTCGACATTTTCCGGCAGATGTCGAGCCCGGCATGCTGTTTCAAGGCTTGCCCAGTGGTTGCACCAGCCCCGCACCAGGGCATTTGCTCTATCACATCACCGACGTCTTTCCCGAACACGTGGTCTTGGACGGCAACCACCCGCTGGCCGGGGTCGCGCTGCGTCTGGCATTCACCGTGCAACAAGTGCGCGAAGCCAGTGTTGAGGAAATCGGCAAAGGCAGCTTGGGCACTGGCTTTTTTCAAGTGCCCCA
>JALRFN010000333.1 GCA_023268425.1 Burkholderiaceae bacterium
CCCAATTGGAGGTAAATTGAATGTACGTTGCCGTCAAAGGTGGTGAAAAAGCCATTGACCACGCCCACCAGTGGTTGGACGAACAGCGCCGCGGTCACACGCAGGTTGCAGAACTGAGCGTCGCGCAAATCCGCGAGCAAATGCACTTGGCCGTCTCGCGCGTGATGGCCGAGGGCTCATTGTTTGACGAAGACCTGGCGGCCTTGGCCATCAAGCAAGCCCAAGGCGACACCATTGAAGCGGTGTTTCTGATGCGCGCTTACCGCACCACGCTGCCACGCCTGGGCACCAGCTTGCCATTGGAAACCCGCGCCATGGTCTGCAAACGCCGCATTTCAGCGGTGTTCAAAGACTTGCCCGGTGGCCAGCTCTTGGGCCCCACTTACGATTACACCCACCGCTTGCTGAACTTCAAGTTGCTCGCCGACGGCGAAGCCGCAAGCGCTGAGCAGGCCCCAGCCAGCGCGGAAAACATGCCGCATGTGCACGAACAACTCAACCGCGAAGGCTTGATCCAAGACGAGCAAGACGACGGCAGCAAACCCCACGACCTCACCCGCCAACCACTGTCGTTTCCGGCCAATCGAGCTGCACGGCTACAGGCTTTGGCCCGCGGTGACGAGGGCTTTTTGTTGAGCATGGGTTACTCCACACAGCGAGGCTATTCGCGCAACCACCCTTTTGTGGGCGAGCTGCGCGTGGGCCAGATCGACGTAAGCATGGACATCCCGGAACTCGGCTTCAGCATTGACATCGCCAGCATTGAAATCACCGAGTGCAACAACGTCAATCAATTCACTGGCAACAAAGACACCCCTGCGCAATTCACACGCGGCTACGGCCTGACCTTTGGACATCAAGAACGCAAGGCAATTTCCATGGCCCTTGTCGATCGCGCCATGCAGTGGAAAGAGTTGGGCGAAGACTATGAAGGCTCGCCCGCACAAGACATCGAATTCATGCTCTCGCACTGCGACACCGTGCAAGCCACTGGCTTTGTCGAGCACATCAAATTACCCCACTACGTGGACTTCCAATCTGAGCTGGAGCTGGTCCGCAGTCTGCGCAAAGGCGCACGGACCACTGAGACCATGCAAGCCCAAGGAGCGGCCTCACAATGAACACGTCTGCCCAACTCATTGAAGAACACAGCGACGAATACAACTTCGCCTATCTGGACGAACACACCAAACGCATGATTCGCCGTGCGCTGCTCAAAGCCGTGGCGATCCCGGGCTACCAAGTCCCCTTCTCCTCGCGCGAAATGCCCATGCCTTACGGCTGGGGCACGGGCGGCGTTCAAGTCACCGCCGCCACCTTGGTGCCCGAAGATCGGCTGAAGGTCATTGACCAAGGCGCTGATGACACCACCAATGCGGTGTCTATCCGCCGCTTTTTTCAGCGCACAGCAGGCGTGGCCGTGACCGAAGACACAGCAGAAGCCACCTTGATTCAAACGCGTCACCGCATTCCTGAGCGCACTTTGGCGCCAGGCCAAATCTTGGTTTTCCAAGTCCCCATCCCCGAGCCACTGCGCTTTTTGGAGCCACGCGAAACCGAGACGCGCAAGATGCACGCGCTGCAAGAGTACGGCCTGATGCACGTCAAACTCTATGAGGATATCGCGCAAAACGGGCGCATCGCCACGTCATACGCCTACCCCGTCAAAGTGCAAGAGCGCTACATGATGGACCCCAGTCCCATCCCCAAGTTTGACAACCCCAAGCTCAACCAAAGCGCTGCCTTGCAACTCTTTGGCGCCGGACGTGAGCAACGCATTTACGCATTGCCGCCTTACACCAAGGTGGTCAGTTTGGACTTTGAAGACCACCCCTTTGAAGCCAGCAAGCCGGACGCCTCTTGCGCCTACTGTGGTGCCAGCGACAGCTACCTGGACGAAATGATTGTCGACGACGATGGTCAGCGTTTGTTCGTGTGCTCAGACACCAATTACTGCCAAAGCAATCAAGCACAAGCTCAACCCAACTCAGGAGCTCAATCGTGACGCCTCTGCTTTCAGTACATCAGCTGAACAAAGACTATGGCAACCATCGCGGTTGCTTTGACGTGAACTTTGACTTGTACCCCGGTGAGGTGCTGGGCATTGTCGGTGAATCCGGCTCGGGCAAGTCGACCTTGCTCAACTGTCTGGCCGGCCATCAATCGCCAGACGCCGGACAAGTGCTGTTTAACTCCAAGCGCCTGGGCACCGTGGACACCATCACCATGGCCGAATCCGAGCGCCGCCATTTGGCCCGCACAGACTGGGCCTTCGTGCACCAGAACCCACGCGATGGCTTGCGCCTGGGCATCAGCGCTGGCGCCAACATTGGCGAGCGATTGATGGCCGTTGGCGCACGCCACTTCGGCAACATCCGCGAGACGGCCTTGCAGTGGATGCAAAAGGTCGAACTCCACCCCTCGCGCGTCGATGACAGGCCTTCGACGTTTTCCGGCGGCATGCAACAGCGCTTGCAAATCGCACGCAATCTGGTGACCTCACCGCGCTTGATTTTCATGGACGAGCCCACCAGTGGGCTGGACGTCTCGGTTCAAGCCACGCTGTTGGACTTGCTGCGCAACTTGGTACGCGAGTTCCATTTGTCCGCCATCGTCGTGACCCATGACCTGGGCGTGGTGCGCATGTTGGCCGACCGCGTGATGGTGATGCAACAAGGCCAAGTCATCGAAACCGGCCTGGTCGATCAGGTCTTGGATGACCCCCAACACGCCTACACCCAGTTGTTGGTGAGCTCCATTTTGCAGGTGTAAATATGATCACAGTTTCAAACGTCAACAAGTCTTTTCACCTGTTCAATCAGCAGGACGCGTACATCCAAGTGATGAGCGACGCCAACCTGCAAGTGAAAGCCGGTGAGTGCGTGGCATTGGCCGGCGTATCGGGTTCTGGCAAATCCACCTTGATGCGCATGATTTACGGCAACTACGTCACCAATGGCGGCAGTATTGTGGTCAATGGCGTTGAGGTGACGCGAGCGACACCGCACGACATGATGGCCTTGCGCCGCCATACCCTTGGCTATGTCAGTCAGTTTTTGCGGGTGTTGCCCAGAGTTGCTACGCTGCACGTGGTGGCTGAACCCATGATTGCTGCTGGTACGAGCGAGGAGAGTGCGCTGGCACGAGCCCGCGCGCTCTTGACCCGCCTGCGCATTCCCGAAAACCTGTGGCCGCTGTCACCGCTGACCTTCTCGCGAAGTTCGGCGTTCTCACGCTCCAGACGGCTGACTTCCAATGCCCGCCGCACCATCAACAGCAGCCTGTCTTCCTTAAAGGGTTTC
>JALRFN010000022.1 GCA_023268425.1 Burkholderiaceae bacterium
CGCCAAATCCGAACCCGCTTGCGGCTCGGTCAGGTTCATGGTGCCGCTCCATTCACCTGAAATCAACTTCTCCAGATAAGTGGCTTTGAGCGCATCGCTGCCGGCGGTCATCAAGGCTTCAATCGCGCCGTCGGTCAACAAAGGACACAAAGCGAAGCTCATGTTGGCCGAGTTCAGCATTTCGATGCAGGCTGCACCAATGGTCTTGGGCAAACCTTGGCCCCCGTATGCGGGATCGTGCTGCAAACCCTGCCAGCCGCCCTCAACGTATTGTTTGTACGCTTCCTTGAACCCCACAGAGGTGGTGACCACGCCGTTGTCCCAGCTGCTGGGTGCAACGTCGGCAGTGTGGTTGGTGGGGGCGACCACTTCACCGTTGAAGCGCGCGCACTCTTCCAACACCGCTGCAGCCGTCTCGTAGCCGGCGTCTTCAAACGCAGGGATGGCCGTCAACGCGTCAATGTCAGCGACGTGGCGCATGTTGAACAACATGTCTTGCACGGGGGCTTGGTAAGTCATGGTTTCACTCTCCTGTGGGCATTCATCAAAGACAAGAAAAAAGCGCCTTGTTTGAGGGCAAACAAAAGGCGCTTGTGGGGCTGAGGTGGTTTAAACCGCTTTCGTCAGCTCGGGCACGGCGTCGAACAAATCGGCCACCAAGCCGAAATCAGCGACGCTGAAAATCGGCGCCTCGGGGTCTTTGTTGATCGCCACGATCACTTTGGAATCTTTCATGCCCGCCAAGTGCTGAATGGCGCCGCTGATGCCACACGCCACGTACAACTGAGGGGCCACCACTTTGCCGGTTTGACCCACTTGCAAATCGTTGGGCGCGTAGCCGGCGTCGACAGCAGCGCGCGATGCGCCCACCGCTGCGCCCAGCTTGTCGGCCAATGGCACGATGACTTCATCAAATTTTTCGCTGGAACCCAGCGCACGGCCACCCGAGACGATGATCTTGGCCGCCGTCAACTCAGGACGGTCGCTCTTGGCCAGCTCTGAGCTGACGTAAGCAGACAAACCGGTGTCGGCGACTGCATCCACCGTTTCCACGGCTGCACTGCCACCTTGGGCTGCAGCGTCAAAGCCCGTGGTGCGCACGGTGATGACCTTGACTGCGTCTGCGCTTTGCACGGTGGCCATCGCGTTGCCAGCGTAGATCGGGCGCTCAAAGGTGTTGGCATCGACCACTTTCGTGATCTCAGAAATCTGTGCCACGTCCAACTGTGCGGCCACACGCGGCGAGGCGTTTTTGCCCGAAGCCGTGGCGGGGAACAAAATGTGGCTGTAGCTGGAAGCCAGCGCCAGCACTTGCGCTGCGACGTTTTCGGCCAAGCTGTTGGCCAAGGAAGCGCCGTCGGCGTGAATCACCTTGCTCACGCCAGCAATCTGCGCAGCGGCAGCGGCGGCGGCAGCGGCGTTGTGGCCAGCTACCAGCACGTGCACATCGCCGCCACAAGCAGCGGCTGCGGTCACGGTGTTGAGGGTTGCGCCTTTGATTGAGGCGTTGTCGTGTTCAGCAATCACCAATGCGGTCATGTGTGTTTCTCCTCGTCTTTGGCTCAAATGACCTTGGCCACGTTCTTCAGTTTGTCGACCAGCGTCGCCACGTCGGGCACCATCTCACCGGCGCTGCGGCTGGCGGGCTCGGCAACCTTGACGGTCTTCAAGCGCGGGGTCACATCAACGCCCAAATCCGCCGGGGTCATGGTGTCCAAAGGCTTTTTCTTCGCCTTCATGATGTTGGGCAAGGTCACGTAGCGCGGCTCGTTCAAGCGCAAGTCAGTGGTCACCACCGCGGGCAAATTAATCGACAGGGTTTCCAGACCCCCATCGATTTCGCGCTTGACCTGCGCTTTGCCGTCGGCCACGCTGACTTCGCTGGCGAAAGTGGCTTGCGACCAACCGGCCAACGCAGCAAACATCTGGCCGGTTTGGTTGGCGTCATCGTCAATGGCTTGCTTGCCCATGATCACCAACTGGGGCTGCTCTTTGTCTGCCACGGCTTTGATCAGTTTGGCCACGGCCAGAGGCTGCAACTCTTCGCTGGTTTCAACCAAAATCGCGCGGTCCGCACCAATGGCCATCGCGGTGCGCAAGGTCTCTTGGCACTGCGACACACCGCAAGAGACGGCCACGATCTCCGTGACCACGCCTTTTTCCTTCAAACGCACCGCTTCTTCGACCGCGATCTCGTCAAAGGGGTTCATGCTCATCTTGACGTTGGCAATGTCCACACCCGTGCCGTCGGACTTGACGCGCACCTTGACGTTGTAATCCACCACCCGCTTGACGGGAACCAATACTTTCATCGTGGCTGCTCCTTGAGTCGCTGATTTGCGCTGCAGTTGAAGCCTGCAGCGCGCAATTTGATTTACGTTTACGTAAACGTCAATTCTACTGAAAAGTCAACGAAACGCGCAATACCGACAAATCGAACGCGCGTTCGTTTTTGATTATAAGGGCCCCTGCTTGGGAGAAGCTGTCACCCGTTCAGCCCCCTGCAAGTGCACCACCCGCTGCGGATAGGGGATCTCGATGTGGTGTTCGCGCAAGGCGGCCAAGACCGCGCGATTCACGCCCGACAAGACCCCCAACCGCCCATTGCTGGGGTCGGCGATCCAAAAGCCCAAGGTGAACTCCAGCGCATCGGGGCCGAACGCCTGCAAAGCCGCATGGGGCCCGGGGTCTTGCAACACACGGGCCTGCGTTCGCGCCGCTTCTTCCAACAAACGCACCACCACATCTACATCGCTGTCGTAGGCCACACCCACGGTAGTTGAGAGCCAGACTTTGGTGTCGGCCAGCGACAAATTTTCGACGCGCTGCGTGATCAGCATCTCGTTGGGCACGATGGACTCAATCCCCGTGGGCGCTCGCAACACCGTGTAACGGCCACGGATGTCGGTCACCTGCCCCTCAAAACCATCGACTTTGACGATGTCGCCGATGCGCACGCTGCGTTCACCCAAAATCACAAAGCCGCTGACGTAGTTCGCAGCGAGTTTTTGCAGACCAAAGCCAATGCCCACGCCCAGCGCGCCGCCCAGCACCGACAAGGCGGTGAGGTTGATGCCCACCGCCCCCAAGGCCAGCACCAAACCCACGAAGACCAACAAGGCCCTCACCGCGTTGGCCAACATCTTGCGCAACGACAAATCGCCACCCGCGACATCGCGCAGCAAATAAGACTCGACCAAGGACGACACCCAAAGCGCCAAAATCAACACGACGCTGGTCGTGATGCCCCCTTCCACGACAGTGAGCAAGGTCCACGTGTGCTCACCGACTGTCCAACTCACGCCCCCCAGCTCCGCCCGCACAATCGGCAGGCCGCCCAAAGCCCACAACAGCCAGGCCACCCAAGTCAGCCGCACCGCCCAGCGCGACAACGCACGGCGCCAGGGTGATGGCGCTGATTGCAGCACCATGGCGCGTGAAATCACCGAGACCAAAAGCCAGGCCAATAAAAATTGCTGCACCAGGTCCAAGAACGGCGTGGCGTCTTGAACGCGCTTGAGCAACATGCGCAGCAACCACATGCCGGCCACGCTGATTAAAGGAATCAACACACCGTCCCAGTGGTGTCGCCCCACCAACACACGCCGGCGCCGGCTATCCACGCCCATGCCACGCGAGAAAAAGTGCGACAAACCCCAGGCCAGCAGCAAGACCGCCGCACTCAAGGCCACTTGAATGGCACCGGCACCTTCACCCCAGGCCACGCCCAGTGGGGTCAAATCCCATTCCCATTGCCGCATGCTGTTGATCATGCTTGCCCCGTCGCGTCACGCCAAGCCGGAACCCGCTTGCTCACAAAGGCTTGCGCACCCTCTTGTGCGTCGGCGTGCATCATGTTGAGCGCCATCACCTCACCCGCCATCTGGTAGGCTGCGGCCATCGGCGCTTCGCGCTGTTCGTAAACCAGGGCCTTACCCATGGCCAGCGCGGACTTGGGTTTGGACAAAATCGCTGCAACCAGGGTTTCCACGCTTGGGTCGAGCGCATCAGGGGCGCAGACACGGTTGACCAAGCCTCGACGTTTGGCCTCTGCCGCGTCAATGAACTCGCCCGTGCAGAGCATTTCCATCGCGGCCTTGATGCCCACGTTGCGCGTCAAAGCGACACTGGGCGTCGAGCAAAACAAACCGATGTCGATGCCGTTGACGCCAAATTGCGCGGTGTCTGCGGCCACGGCCAAATCACATTGAGCCACCAATTGACAGCCCGCTGCCGTCGCGATGGCGTGCACCTGGGCGACCACCGGGACGTTCAAACGCATCAAGCCCAACATCATGCGCGTGCAGTGTTTGAACAAGGCTTGGTGCTGGGCTTGATCCGTCACGCGCGCCATCGCCTTCAAGTCGTGCCCTGCGCAGAAGGCCTTGCCCTGCGCGCTGATCACCACCACGCGTGCGCCTTCATCAGCCGCCACCGCGGCGGTGGCTTGTTCCAGCGCCATCAGCATCTCGTCGCTGAGCACATTGAAACGCGCCGGGTCATTCAGCACCCAATGGTGCACGCCGCGTGCATCGCTGGTGTGCAACAGCACACCTTCAGACCATGTTTTCATTTCTTCTCCTGTGCGGGGCTTTAGCCCGCAATTTCCGCCAACTCACGCACATGCGCGACCACACTGCGCGCCAACGCCGACAAGTTGTAACCGCCTTCCAGACAACTGACCACACGCCCCATCTGTCCGGCGCGCGTCTCGCGCACCAAGTATCGGGTGATCCAAGCGTAGTCGGCCTCTACCATGCCCAATTGCCCCAAGTCGTCCTCGCGGTGGGCATCGAAACCTGCGCTGATCACGATCAAGTCTGGGTCAAAATCGCGCAGCCGAGGCCACCAGTGTTGGGCAATCAAATCCCGAATGGCATCACCACGCGTGTAGGCCGCTACCGGCAAATTCAGCAAATTGGGGGCATCGCTTCGCGCACCGCCAGGCGGGTAAAAAGGGTGCTGGTAGATGCCCAACATCAAGATGCCAGGGTCACCCGCCACGATGTCTTCGGTGCCGTTGCCGTGATGCACATCGAAATCGACAATCGCGACGCGTTGCAAGCCCCGACTCAAGGCGTGTTTGGCAGCGATCGCCACGTTGTTGAGCAAGCAAAAGCCCATCGCTGTGTCTGCCGTGGCGTGATGACCGGGCGGGCGCACGGCACAAAAAGCCCCCCGACAGTCGCCGCCCAGCACCGCGTCGACGGCAGCCACCGCAGCGCCCGAGGCGCGTTGCGCCGCTTCCCAACTGTGGGGGTTCATCGCGGTGTCACCGTCAATCGCCAGCGTCTGGCCTTGTGTGACCACTTGATCGTGCAGGTTTTGCAGGTGCACCCAGTGCGCTTGCGTGTGGGCGCGCAACACGTCTTGCGGATCCACGATGGGGACATCCATGGGCTTGAGCACATCCATCACGCCGCTGACCAACAGCTGATCCTCGATCGCCGCCAAACGTTGTGGGCACTCGGGATGTCCAGCGCCCATGTCGTGCCGATGGCAAACGGGGTGTGTGAAATATCCTAATTCCGACATCTCGTCAGCTTAGCACCGTGGGAACCGATTTTTCTGCTGTCGCCTGCGCTAAAGTCTCACGCCATGATTGTGCGTCCGCGCTCTTTTTCTTCTGCTGTTTGCGCCTGTGTGCTGGCGCTGGGCCTGGCCACCAGCGCCAGCAGTCAGGCCAAAAGCTATCGCGACGACGCGCGTGTGCGCGCTTTTGCCCAGCAGTGGGCGCTTGAACATCACCAGACATTTGCCTCGGTTTGGGGCGTCTTGCGTCAGGCCCAAAAACGCCCTGACATCATTCGCCTGATGCAACCCAGCACCATGGCTGCGACCAAGAACTGGGCCAGTTATCGCTCGCGCTTTGTGACCGATCACCGCATTGCGCGCGGGGTGGCGTTTTGGCAGCAACACGCGCGGGCCTTGCAACGGGCTGAGACCACCTATGGTGTGGACGCCCACATCATCGTCGGCATCTTGGGGGCCGAAACCATCTTCGGTCAATTCAAGGGCAAGGTGCGCACCTTGGATGCTTTGACCACACTGGCCTTTGACTTTCCGAACGAGCACCCGAAAAGCGACAGCCGCAGCGCCTATTTTCTGGGTGAATTGGGTGCCTTGTTGACGCTCAGCCGGCAACAAGCGACCCACACCAAGCAGTGGCGTGGCAGCTATGCCGGGGCGCTGGGCTACCCTCAATTCATGCCCAGCAGTTGGCTGCGTTGGGGGGTGGATTTCGACCAAGACGGTCGCATCGACCTGATCAACAGCGCAGACGATGCGATTGGCAGCGTGGCGCATTATTTGGCCGATCACGGCTGGCAGCGCGGCTTGCCCGCACGCTGGGCCACCCAAGTTGCGGCGGCGCCCAGCGACGCACTGGCTGCAGCCTTGGCGCCCGACATTTTGCCCACGCTGACGCCGCAGTCGCTGGCGGCGGCCGGTGCGCAGTTACCTGAGGAATTGCCCTCGCCCGTGCCTGCCTTGGCCTTGGTGGAATTGCGCAACGGCGAGCAAGCCGAACCGACTTACGTGATTGGCTCACCCAACTTCTATGCGATCACGCGCTACAACCAAAGCAGCTATTACGCTTTGGCGGTGATCGAATTGGGAGAGGCCATTGCGCAAGCGCGTCAAACGCCAAGCGACGCGCCCGCAGCAGGATCTGGCCCAGGCGGTTGAACACCACGCTCAAGGCTGGGCTTGGATGTGTACGCTGACTTGCATGTGCTCTTGCCCACCCCCTTGGCGCACACCACGCGTGGGGCTGCACTGGCCGTAATCGCGGCCAACCGCCAAACGCACATGGCGCTCGTCGGTCAAGCAAGCGTGGGTCACATCGATGCTCAGCCAGCGACCGCGTTGCACATCGAGACAGACATCGACCCACGCGTGCGAGGCCAACTCAGGCGCCAATGGATCATAGAAATAGCCGCTGACATAGCGCGCGGGCCAACCCAGACCCCGGCAGGCGGCGACCATGACGTGGGCTTGATCTTGACAAACACCCCAACCCCAATCGAAGGCCTCTAAGGCTTCGGTGTCGACCTGTGTGCGACCGCTGCGGTAGCGCACCCGCGCGGCCACGGCTTGCGCAAGCGCCAACACATGGACCTCACTGGGCTCTGCGTCTGCCACCTGCTGCCGCGCCCAATTGCTGATGCGCGGGTGAACACCCGCCAATGCACTGCTCAGGGCGAAATAACTGGCCGGCAAGCTGGCGTGGTCGTCAAAACAAGCGCAAGCCCGACTCTCCACAACGCCCACGGCGCGCACCTGCACGCGACGCACCCCCGCAGGAACGCTGAAGGTGTCTTGGGCATTGCCCAAGCCGTCCACATCTGACAGCAAACGCCCTGGTGCATCGATGTGCCAATGCAAAACGGCTTGCGTCGGACCCGCTAGCGGACGCAAGTGCAGGCGCTGCACAGCAGCAAGCAAAGGCTCGCTGTACTCAAATTCAGTGTCGTGGGTGATGTGCAGCTTCATGCCCGCTTCACACCGCCACCGCAGGCAGCATGAATTCACGCCCGATTTGAGCGCCCAGGTCGTTGACGCGCTCCAAACACTGAGTCAAGTAGGCATGCAAACCCGTGGCCAGAATTTCCTCGACCCGCACAAAGGTCAGGTCGGCTTGCAGTTTGCCGGCCAAACGCATGGCCTCGCTGTCGCCCGATGGGCGCAGCGCGCGCAAGTTCTCGACCACGCTGTCCACGCAGGCGCGCAAGCTGCGCGGCATGTCGTGCCGCAAGATCAACAACTCCACCACGCATTCCGGCTTGATGACATTGCGATAAACCTTGCGGTAAATCTCAAACGCCGAGACGCTGCGCAAAATCGCGCTCCAGTGGTAGAAGTCGTACTCTTGGTCTTCTTCGTTCGCCGCACCAAAAAAGTCACTGTTCACCGCGTGGAACTTCACGTCCAACAACCGCGCCGTGTTGTCCATGCGCTCCAAGAAAGTACCCAAGCGCACAAAATAAAACGCTTCGTCTTGCAGCATGGTGCCAATCGTCACGCCCCGCGACAGGTGCGAACGAAATTTCACCCATTCGAAAAACGCCGTCGGGTCGGCCTCGTGTTGTCGGGCAGCCAGCAGGCGCTTCAACTCCAGCCAAGTCTGGTTGTGGGTTTCCCAAAACTCGGTGGTCAACGTGCCGCGCACGGCACGTGCATTCTCGCGTGCGGCTCGCAGACATGCGGCGATGCTGGATGGGTTGCCATCATCCGAGACCATGAACTGCAGGACTTTTTCCGGTTCGATGGCACCGTGCTTTTGCGCGTAAAGCGGCAGCAGCTCGCTGATGGACAACATGCCTTCCCAGCCAACCTGGGAAACGGCTGCGGACTGCGGCAACATGGCCGTCTCCACGTTGACGTCAAGCATGCGCGCGGTGTTTTCAGCGCGCTCGGTGTAGCGGGCCATCCAGTACAAGTGGTCTGCGGTGCGGGATAACATGATTTCAAACCTCCAAGACCCAAGTGTCTTTGGTCCCGCCCCCTTGCGAGGAGTTGACCACCAAGGAGCCTTCACGCAAGGCCACGCGCGTCAGGCCACCCGCAGTCATGCTGACCCCGTCTTTGCCCGTCAACACAAATGGACGCAAATCAATGTGCCTGGGTGCCAAGCCCTCGTCGACCCAAGTTGGGCAAGTCGACAAGGCCAGCGTGGGTTGCGCGATGTAGCGCTGAGGTTCGGCCATCAACCGGGCTCGAAAGGTTTCAATCTCCGCTCGCGATGCCTTGGGTCCAATCAACATGCCGTAGCCGCCTGCGCCGTGCACTTCCTTCACCACCAGCTCGTGCAAGTTGGCCAGGATGTACTTCAGGTCATCGGCCTCGCGCCCCAGGTAAGTCGGGACATTGCTCAAGATCGCCGACTCACCCAAGTAAAACTCGATCATCTTGGGCACGTAGGGGTAAATCGACTTGTCATCCGCCAGCCCGGTGCCCACGGCATTGCAAATCGCCACGTGGCCAGCGCG
>JALRFN010000066.1 GCA_023268425.1 Burkholderiaceae bacterium
CGACTTTGACTTCGCCTTGGAAGCGGCCGTGCACGCTGTCGTACTTGAGCATGTAAGCCAGGTAGTCCGGCTCCAACAAGTCGTTGATGCCGACCACTTCGATTTCGTCGAAGTTTTGCACCGCCGCGCGAAACACCATGCGACCAATGCGGCCGAATCCGTTGATGCCAATCTTGATGCTCATGATTTGTTCCTCTGTTATCCGTGCACTGGCGCCGCCGGGGCGACATCCAAAACTTGTTCAAAGCCCTGCAGCAGGCGATCGGGCTGGCTGTCGGCGATGGGCTGCCCCATGTTGTAGCCATAGGGCAGCACCCAAACCGGCACGCCTGCGTTGCGTGCGGTTTGCACGTCGATGCTGGAGTCCCCGACGAACAGGGCTTGCTTCACGCTGGCCCCCATCTCGCCAAGCGCATGGTGGATGCCCGCTGGATTGGGCTTCTTGGTCGGCAAGCTGTCGCCGCTGATGACCACATCAAAGCTGGCCGTCAGTTGGTGTGCGGCCAGCACGCGCGCCGTGAAACGCCCCTCTTTGTTGGTCACCACGGCGGTGCGCACGCCGCGCGCACGCAGCAAGGCCAAGGTGTCGCGCACACCGTCGTACAAATGACTGCGCGTGCCGCAGCGCGCTTCGTAAGCCGCATCAAAAGCGCTCACGGCCTCGGCGTAGCGAGACCAGGCCTTGACGCCAGACGTGTCCAACTGCAGGCGGTGGCCCAAAGCCGAAACCAGCAAGCTGGCCGTGCCATGGCCAATCCAGTCGCGCACCATGGGCAAGCCGATCTCGCTCAAGCCCACCGCACGCAAGGCATCGTTGACGGCGTCTGCGATTTCCGGTGCGGTTTCAATCAGCGTGCCATCCAAATCGAACAGCACCGCCTTCACATCTGCGCTCATGCGATCACCTCATGCACAGCTTGTGCGACCGCCTCAGCAGTGATGCCAAAGTGCTGATACAACACCCCCGCTGGAGCGGATTCACCAAAGCCCGTCATGCCAATCACCCGACCGCGACGACCCACGTACTTGCGCCAAAAGTCAGGCTGCGCGGCTTCGATGGCCACTGCAGGCAAGTCCAACGGCAACACGTGATCTTGGTAGCCCGCGTCTTGGCGGTCAAACAAACTGCTGCATGGCATGGAGACCACGCGCGTGGGCAGGCCTTGAGCCAACAAGGCTTCGTGCGCTTCTACGGCGAGTTGCAGCTCCGACCCCGTCGCGATGATCACAGCGCGCGCGCCATCGGCCTCACGCAGCACGTAGGCACCACGCGCAACCAGCTGCGCACCGGCCCCACCCGTGAGGGCAGGCAAATTCTGACGCGACAAACACAAGGCGGCAGGTCCATCATCGCGTTGAATCGCGTGGGCCCAAGCAACCAAGGTTTCAAATGCGTCGGCTGGGCGCCAGACATCCACGCCGGGAATCAAACGCAAGCTGGGGACGTGCTCCACCGACTGGTGGGTGGGCCCGTCTTCACCCAAGCCAATCGAATCGTGGGTGAACACGTGCACCACCCGTCGCTTCATCAACGCGGCCATGCGAATGGCGTTGCGGCTGTAGTCGCTGAAGGTCAAGAAGGTGCCGCCGTAGGGCAAATAGCCCCCGTGCAAAGCCATGCCATTCATCATCGCGGCCATGCCAAATTCGCGCACGCCGTAGCTCAAGTGGTTGCCTGCCTGGTCTCGCCCGGCGATCACACAGCCCTTGAAGTTCGTCAGGTTGGAGCCCGTCAAGTCCGCAGAGCCGCCAAACATTTCGGGCAACAAGGGTGCCAGCACATCCAACGCTTGTTGGCTGGCTTTGCGTGTGGCCACGGCAGCATCGCTGCCAGCAATTTGCTCAAAAAGAGCAGGCAACTGGGCCGCAAATGACGCCGGCAGGTCGCCGTGCATGCGGCGTTGCAATTCTTGTGCAGACGCCGGGTGGGCGGCCGCGTATGCGTCGAAACGCTGTTGCCAGGCGGCTTGGCGCGCCTGGCCCGATTCGCGAGCGTCCCAGGCGACTCGCACATCGTCAGGGACTTCAAATGGCACATCGCCCCAAGCCATCGCAGCCTTGGCGGCTGCAATTTCGGCCTCACCCAAAGGTGCGCCGTGCACGTCATGGCCACCGGCTTTGTTTGGCGCGCCTTGCCCAATGACAGTTTTGGCGCAAATCAGCGTCGGCTTGCCGTCGGCGCTTCTGGCCTGGGCTTGGGCCGCTTGGATGGCGGCATCCACCGACGCTGCGTCGTGGCCATTGACGTCGCGAATGACGTGCCAACCGTAAGCCTCAAAGCGCTTGGGCGTGTCGTCGGCAAACCAGCCGGCCACGTCCCCGT
The DNA here is from genome assembly GCA_023268425.1 of Burkholderiaceae bacterium. GTDB lineage: Bacteria > Pseudomonadota > Gammaproteobacteria > Burkholderiales > Burkholderiaceae_C > RS62. The sequence continues at coordinate 2,324 of JALRFN010000066.1, forward strand.
CGATGGAAATGCCGTTGTCGTCGTAGATCGCGATCAATTTGCTCAAGCGCAGCGTACCCGCCAGTGAACAGACCTCGTGGCTGATGCCTTCCATCAAACAGCCGTCGCCCAAAAACACATAGGTCAAGTGGTCGATGATGGTGTGGCCTGCTCGGTTGAACTCAGCCGCCAACAGCTTTTCCGCCAGCGCCATGCCCACAGCGTTGCTGATGCCCTGGCCCAGGGGCCCCGTCGTGGTCTCAACCCCTGGGGTGATGTCCACCTCGGGGTGGCCCGGCGTTTTGCTGTGCAGTTGACGAAACGCCTTCAACTCATCCATGGGCAAGTCATAGCCAGTCAAATGCAGCAAGGCGTAGATCAACATGGAGCCGTGGCCGTTGGACAGCACAAAGCGGTCACGGTCCATCCATTTCGGATCTTGCGGGTTGTGCTTGAGGTGGCGGTGCCACAGCACTTGGGCGATATCGGCCATGCCCATGGGCGCGCCCGGGTGGCCTGACTTGGCGGCTTGCACGGCGTCCATGGCCAAGACACGGATGGCGTCGGCCATGCGTTGGTTCAAATTGCTGTTCATCGCACTTCTCCTCAGGCTTGACCCAGGGCGCGCTTGCGGCGCTCCATCATGCGCCACACAAAGGGCGTGAAGATGAGTTGCATGGCCAACTCCATCTTGCCGCCGGGCACCACGATGGTGTTGGCACGTGACATGTAAGAGTCGTGGATCATGTTGAGCAAATACTGAAAGTCGATGCCTTTGGGGTTGGCAAAGCGAATCACCAAAATGCTCTCATCCGCCGTGGGGATGTCTCGGCTCATGAAGGGGTTGGAGGTGTCAACCACCGGCACCCGTTGAAAGTTCACATGCGTGCGGCCAAACTGCGGCACGATGGTGTTCACGTAATCGGGCATGCGCCGCAAGATGGTGTCGGTCACCGCCTCGGCGCTGTAGCCGCGCTGGGTTTTGTCGCGAATCAGCTTTTGAATCCACTCCAAGTTGATGACCGGCACCACGCCCACCAGCAAATCGGGGTGTTGGGCCACGTTGATCTCGCCATCGACCGCAGCGCCATGCAAGCCCTCGTAAAACAACATGTCCGTGTCATCGGGCAAAGTCTCCCAGGGCGTGAAAGTGCCTGGCTCTTGTTGGTAGGGCGCAGCTTCTTCCGCGTTGTGCAAATACTTGCGCGATTGGCCGTTGCCCGTCTCGGCGTATGAGCGAAACAAGCCCTCGAGTTCACTCAACAAGTTGTTGTCGGCACCAAAGTGGCTGAAGTGGGTGTTGCCTGCGGCCTCGGCTTCGGCCTGGCGCTTGCGCATTTCCAAGCGGTCGTAACGGTGAAAGCTGTCACCTTCAATGATGGCCGCTTTGACGCCTTCGCGGCGAAAGATGTTTTGAAAGGTGCGCGTGACCGTGGAGGTGCCTGCGCCGGAAGAGCCAGTGATGGCGATGATGGGGTGGAGTGCCGACATGTGGTGTCCCTTTATCGTGTTGAATTTCTTGCGGATCAGTCGCGAAACAAGCTGCGCGCGGCAAACAGCGGCGTGCGGTCTTCGTCGGCTTTGCTGGGCTCAGCGTGGTAGCGCTCGATGCGCTCGACCTCGTGTCTGGAGCCAAACACCAAACCAATGCGTTGGTGCAAATCGCTGGGTTGCACAACCATCATGGGACGCTCACCCGTGGAGCAACGGCCACCAGCCTGCTCCATGATGAAGCCAATCGGGTTGGCCTCGTACAACAAACGCAAGCGACCCGGCTTGCTGGGGTCTTTGGTGTCGCGCGGATACATGAACACCCCGCCACGCATCAAGATGCGGTGCGCTTCGGCCACCATGGACGCGATCCAACGCATGTTGAAGTCTTTGCCGCGCG
>JALRFN010000085.1 GCA_023268425.1 Burkholderiaceae bacterium
ATAGAAGGCCGACATGGCGCCCACCAAGCCGGTGAGGATGGCCATGGGGTGAGCATCGCGGCGAAAACCACGCAGGAAAAACTGCATTTGCTCGTTGACCATGGTGTGGTCGTTGACGAGTTTGTGGAAGTCTTTTTGCTGTTGCGCGTTGGGCAGTTCACCGTTGAGCAGCAGGTAGCAGGTGTCCAGGTAGTCGCAGTTTTGCGCCAATTGCTCGATGGGGTAGCCACGGTAGAGCAGCTCGCCTTTGTCGCCGTCGATGTAAGTGATGCTGGACTGGCAAGACGCCGTCGACAAGAAGCCGGGGTCATAAGTGAACATGCCGGTCTGGGCGTACAGCTTGCGGATGTCGACCACATCGGGGCCGATGTTGCCGCTGTACATGGGCAGATCCACGCTGGGTGCGCCGTTGCTGAACGACAGGGTGGCTTTGTTGTCAGAGAGTTTCATGGCGATTTCCTGGCAAAAGGGTTAAAGGGTTTAGCGACGCGCGTGGATCAAGCTTTGCAACACGCTGGCTGCGGGCTCAGAGGCACAGTCGCCGGTGGGTTGTTTGCGTTGCAACAGCAAGTCAAGCAAGTCGTTGTCTGACAGGTCCATCAAGGTCATCATGCCTTCGGCCTGGCGCTCGGTGAGCGTGTTGGCGTGCAGCTCGAAAAACTTTTCGATGAACAAGTCGTTCTCCAACAGCCCGCGACGCGTGCGCCACTTCAAGCGGCTGAGTTGTGCGGGGCTGAGGAGGGCGTCGGTCATGGGCTTTGGGGCTTAGACTGCGCGGCGAACCATCAGTTCTTTGATCTTGCCAATGGCCTTGGTGGGGTTCAGGCTCTTGGGGCAGACGTCGACACAATTCATGATGGTGTGGCAACGGAACAAACGGTAGGGGTCTTCCAAGTTGTCCAAACGCTCTGCCGTGGCATCGTCGCGGCTATCGGCGATGAAGCGGTAGGCTTGCAGCAAACCCGCAGGGCCCACGAACTTGTCGGGGTTCCACCAGAAGCTGGGGCAGCTGGTCGAGCAACTGGCACACAAGATGCACTCATACAAGCCGTTGAGTTCGTCGCGCTGCTCGGGTGATTGCAGACGCTCTTTCTCTGGTGCAGCGCTCTTGTTGATCAAGTAAGGCTTGATCGAGTGGTATTGCTTGAAGAACAGCGTCATGTCCACGATCAAGTCGCGAACCACGGGCAGACCGGGCAGCGGCTTCAAGACGATGGTTTGTGGCAGCGTACGCAGGTTGGTCAAACAGGCCAAGCCGTTTTTGCCACAAATGTTCATGGCGTCCGAGCCACACACGCCTTCGCGGCAGGAGCGGCGGAAGGACAGTGTGGGGTCTTTGGCCTTGAGCTTGATCAAGGCGTCCAGCAGCATCCGCTCGTTGCCCTCGAGTTCGATCTCGATGGTCTGCATGTAAGGCTTGGCGTCCTTGTCGGGGTCGTAGCGGTAGATTTTGAAGGTGCGTTTTTCCATGATGATCTCCAGTCTCGACCCGGTTTAGAAGGTACGAACCTTGGGCGGAATGGTCTCCACCGTCAGCGGCTTCATGCGCACGGGCTTGTAGGCCAGGCGGTTGTCCGCGCTGTACCACAAGGTGTGCTTCATCCAGTTCACGTCGTCACGGCCCAGCGGCGCGGTGGGGTGGTCGGCGTCGTGCTCGTAGTCGCGCACCAGGTGGGCACCACGGCACTCTTTGCGCGCTGCGGCAGATTCCATCGTGGCTTGGGCGACTTCCATCAGGTTTTCAACTTCCAACGCTTCGATGCGCGCCGTGTTGAACACCTTGGAGTTGTCTTGCAGGCCGATGTTGGCCACGCGTGAGCGCAGTGCCGCGATTTGGCGCACGCCCTCGTCCATGACTTCTTGGCTGCGGAACACGCCGGCGTGGGCTTGCATGATCTGGCGCATGTCGTTGGCCACGTCTTGTGCGTATTCGCCATCTTTGCAGTTGTCCAAACGCGCCAAACGCGCCAAGCTTTGCTCGCCAGCATTGGCGGGCAATTCGGGGAAGCCGGCTTTGGGGTCGACGTGGGCCACGACGTGGTCACCTGCAGCTTTACCGAACACCAGCAAGTCGAGCAGAGAGTTGGTGCCCAAGCGGTTGGCGCCGTGCACGCTGACGCAAGAGCACTCGCCCACAGCGTACAAGCCGGGTACGGGTTGGTCGTCAACGCCGTTCTTTTGCTCCACGACTTGGCCGTGGATGTTGGTTGGGATGCCGCCCATCTGGTAGTGGATGGTGGGCACCACGGGGATGGGCTCGCGGGTGATGTCCACGTTGGCAAAGTTCACGCCGATCTCGTAGACCGAGGGCAAGCGCTTGTGGATTGTCTCCGCGCCCAAGTGGTCGAGTTTCAACAAGATGTAATCTTTGTTGGGGCCGCAGCCACGACCTTCCAAAATTTCTTGGCCCATGCAGCGCGAAACGAAGTCGCGCGGCGCCAAGTCTTTCAAGGTGGGCGCGTAGCGCTCCATGAAGCGCTCGCCTTCGCTGTTGAGCAAAATCGCGCCTTCGCCACGGCAGCCTTCGGTCAGCAACACGCCCGCGCCAGCAACGCCGGTGGGGTGGAACTGCCAAAACTCCATGTCTTCCAAGGGAATACCGGCGCGCGCCGCCATGCCCAGGCCGTCACCGGTGTTGATGAAGGCGTTGGTCGAGGCTTGGAAGATGCGTCCTGCACCGCCGGTGGCCAACATCGTGGCTTTGGCTTGCAGGATGTAGGTTTCGCCCGTTTCCATTTCCAAAGCGGTGACACCGACCACAGCGCCTTCGCTGTCGCGGATCAAGTCCAGCGCCATCCACTCGACGAAGAAGGTCGTGCCGGCTTCGACGTTGGCTTGATACAGCGTGTGCAACATGGCGTGGCCGGTGCGGTCTGCTGCAGCGCAGGCGCGTTGCACAGGCTTTTCGCCGTAGTTAGCGGTATGGCCGCCGAAGGGGCGCTGATAAATCGTGCCGTCTGGGTTGCGG
>JALRFN010000136.1 GCA_023268425.1 Burkholderiaceae bacterium
CACGTCGACACCCACCATTTCAGCGCGGAACTGGCTGTTTTGAAACACCGGGTCGGCCGGAATGACGCCCGCGCGGATGATGTCTTGGTCGTGATAGATGTCGTGTAAGAAACGGTTCAAAGCCGTGACCCGCTGCACCAAGCCGCGCTCCATCACATCCCAGTCGCTGGATGAGATGATGCGCGGGATCACGTCAAAAGGAATCAGTCGCTCGGTGTCGATCTCTTGCTCCCCGTACACCGCAAAGGTGATGCCCACGCGCCTGAAAATCACTTCGGCCTCAGCACACATGTCGGCCATGTATTCCGGGCTTTTGGAGGCCAGCCATCGGGCGTAGCTGGCGTAATGGCTGCGCACATCGCCAGCGAGGTTGGCGTGCATTTCATCAAGGCTGGTGGGGCTGAGGTTCATACCGAGTTGCATAGCAATTCCCGTTCCCTGTTTGGGCGCGTGTCGATTGAAACGCGTGAGCACCACTGTAGTGCATCCCCAAGCGCTCGCCCCAATCACCACCCCTGTAAAAGCTGCCGACTGGACTCAATTTGGTGCAGCACTCCAGTGGTGCGGGTTCCGTTCGCGCTCACACCAGCTCAGCTGCGGCGCGTCACTGCGCCAACGCAAGGCACCACACTGGGCCGTTTGGTGCACCTTGAGGCCCAAGTCAGCCCAGCGCGCTTGCACCACTGGGGATGGGTGTTGATAGCGGTTGTCATGCCCCGTTTGCACCCACACCCAACGCGGAGACAGCGCGCGCAACCAGGCTTCGCTGCTCGACGTCTTGCTGCCATGATGTGCGGCCACCAACAAATCGGTGCGCCAATCGAGTCGGGTGGGCAACAAGGCTTGCTCTTGGGCGACGCCGATGTCACCGGGCAGCAAGGCTTGCCCCCCGCGCGCCTGCACCAGCAGCACACACGACTGGTCGTTTTGTGCACGCCCTGGATGCAAACGCTGGGGGTGCACAAACGCAAAGTGCACCCCGTCCCAGCGCCAAGACCGGCCCGCCAAACAGGGCTGGTGTGTGGGCTCCTGCATAGCAAAAGAGGACCACACTTGCGCCTGCGGGTAAGCACGCAGCACACTGGCTTGGCCACCAATGTGGTCCTGGTCTTGGTGCGACAACACCACCGCATCCAAGTCCATGCCTGAACGACGCAACACCGGCAGCATCAGCCGTGCCGCCGCATCACCACCGCTCCAATACGCCGGGCCAGTGTCGAACAACAGGTTGTGATTGGCCGTGCGCACCAAGACGGCACTGCCCTGGCCCACGTCCCAAGCCCAGACCTCCACTTCCCCGTGTGGTGGTGGTGGCAGCCGCCACAGCAAAGCCGGCAGAACCCAAACCAGACCCAGCCAACGCCAGCACCCAGCCCCTGCACGCATGGCCCACCACAAGCCCAACATCGCCGCAAGGGCCCACATCGCGGGCGGCGAGCGCACCCAAGTCACGCCACCACTGATTTGGGTGAGCCACATCAAGACCTCGATCAAGGGCGTCAAGACCCAATGGGCAAGCGACCACACCGGCACCCACACCAGGCCCAGCAAAGCCAAAGGCAAGGTCAGCACGGTGACCCATGGGATGGCCAGCAAATTCACCACAAAGCCCAGCCAAGACACCTGCCCCAGCCACCACGCCGACACCGGCATCAACACCCAGCCCATGCGCCACTGCGCACGCCACAGTTGGGCACCACGCGCCAAAACGCCCTCAGCGCGCGAGGCGGCTACTGCCCCCAATGCCGCGACCGCCACAAAGCTCAACCAAAAGCCCGCTTGGCTGATGGCCCAAGGGTCCCACGCCGTCACCACCATCGCCACCACGGCAAGCACGCCGTGAGGGGGCCAACGCACATTGATCACGCGCAAAGCCATGACCACAGCCAACATCAACCACGCGCGCTGCACGGGGATGGCCGCACCCGACAAGATGGCGTATGCCAAAGCCAGCAGCAGCGCGCCGCCGCTGGCAAGTACCACGCGAGGGTACTGCTGCGCCCAATCGGGCCACCAGCGCGCCAATACCGACCACGTCAGCGACAGCCAAGCCCACGCCAAACCAGCCCAAACGGTGATGTGCAAGCCCGACACACTGAGCAAGTGCGCCGTGCCCGTGGCCTGCAGTGCCTGCCAGTCGGCCTCACGCAGCAGCGAGCGATCGCCCAACACCAAGGCCGCCAGCCAAGCGTGCACACGCGCGGGCAAAGGCGTGCCCAACAGACGTTGACGCAGGGCATCGCGGACGCTCAACAGCCGGCCACCTTGGCCCTGCGCCAAACGTGCGCTTGGATACTTGGCTTGCACATACGCCACGCCTGCCAAGCCATCGCGCCAGTCCCGCAACTCGGTGTCCACGCCGCCGGGGTTGCGGTGGCCACGCGCGGGGCGCATCCGCAAGGTCCAATGCCAAAGGTCTCCAGCGCGCGGCTCCACCCCCGCTGGCATGCGGTACCACGACACCTTCAAGGGCCACTCGATGGTTTGCCACTCGCCTGATGCGTCCAAGCGCGCTTGCACGAGGAAACGAAAACGTGCCCCGTCTCGCATCGCTTGTGGCCAATCGGTGATGACGCCACGCACGACCACACTTTGTGCGTGTGGCACGCGCTCGGCAAGCGCAGGCTTGAAACTCGCCCGCACACCGCTGTATGACCACGCCATGCTCAGCAGCGCCAGGCTCGCCACCACGCCAGGCCATTTCAAGCGTTCACGCCACAGCCAAACCCACAGCGCCAGGACCAACCCAACGGCATACGCAGCGGTCGGCCAAAGACTGGCTTGCTGTTGCTGCAAACCCAAACCGCTTAACCAAGCGATCGCTGCCCAAGCCTGCGTCACACTGCCCTCCCAGACCACTTGATCAGACACGCTAGAACAGGCTTGGCCTATGATCAAGCCACCAGGCCAATCGATTCAACAAACAGAGAGGTATTTCACATGAGCATTGACGCCAAACTCCAATCTTTGAACATCACCTTGCCCCCCGTTGCGACGCCCGCAGCGGCTTATGTGCCCTTCGTGCGCAGCGGCCAATTGGTGTTCATCAGCGGCCACATCGCCAAGCGCAATGGTGCCCCCTGGGTCGGACAGTTGGGCACCGACATGGCCACGGCAGAAGGGCAACAAGCGGCACGCGCGGTGGCCATCGACCTGATGGGCACGCTCAAGGCAGCGGCTGGCGGTGATTTGGGCCGCGTGCGACGCATCGTCAAATTGGTGAGTTTGGTCAACTCGGCGCCGGATTACACCGAGCACCACTTGGTGACCAATGGCTGCTCCGAGTTGTTGGGCGAGGTCTTCGGCGAGGTGGGCGCCCACGCGCGCAGCGCTTTTGGCGTGGCCCAATTGCCCATGGGTACCTGCGTCGAAATCGAGATGATTGCCGAACTCGACTGAATGACGCGCACAAAAAAGCCGAGGGATGGGCCTCGGCTTTTTTGTGGACAGAACTCAAGCCATCAAGCGGCGATGCCCGGGTTGCCCGCCATGTTCACCAACTTGGGCGTGTTGAGTTTGCGCGGTGTGATGACTGGGTGAGCCTTGAAATAGTCTTCCATGACGTCCCAAATGGCAGGGCCTTGCGCGCCTTCGGCCACTGGCGCCCAGCCGGCCACCTTGTACTTCTTGTCGGCTTCGACGGCCTTGCCGTTGAGTCGCATGCCACTGATGCGGTTGCCTGCAGCAGCCGTGGGGTCACAGGTGTATTCGAGACCACCCACACGCACCATGTCACCACCTTGTTGGTAATACGGGTCGGGGTTGAACAGGTTGTCGGCAATGTCTTCCAAGACCGTCTTGATGGTGCTGCCCGTCATGTCAGTCAGCGTTGAGGTCGGGTAAGTGATGGCGACCTGATCCATCAAGTGGTCACGTGTGATGGCTTGACCCGGCAGGATGGTCGTGCCCCAGCGGAAGCCAGGCGACAAGGCCATGTCGGCGCCGCGCACCTCCATCAAAGCGTCAACGATCAATTGGTCCCAGCTGCCATTGAAATTGCCTCGGCGATACAGCAAGCCTTCGCTGACGGCCAATTTTTCTTCCAATTTGTCTTTGTAGGGCGCGCGTACTTTCTCGATGTAGGCCGCCATCTCTGCGTCGGCATCCAACAAATTGGCGAACACCGGCAGCAAGCGGTAGCGGAAGTCTTGCACCTTGCCACCACGCACGTCAAAGTCCAGCACGCCAAGGAACTTGGAGTTGGAGCCCGCGTTGGTCACCAAGGTCACGCCGCTGGCGTTTTTGACCTTGATCGGTGCGGGCATGCCGTCGTGCGTATGACCGCCCATGATGGCGTCAATGCCGGTCACGCGCGAAGCCATCTTGATGTCGACGTCCATGCCGTTGTGCGAAATCACCACCACGACTTTGGCGCCCTCTGCGCGCGCCTTGTCGACGATTTTTTGCATGTTTTCGTCTTTGATGCCAAAGCTCCAATCCGGCACCATGTAACGCGGGTTGGCAATGGGTGTGTATGGGAAGGCTTGCCCAATCACGGCGACCTTGACGCCGTTCATCTCACGCATGGAGGATGCTTGATGACATGTCGCTCGATTTAAGCGCGACGTTGAAGCGAAAAGAGGATGAGGACGAGGACGAGGACGCGAGGCGAAGGAATCCGAAAGCGTTACCGAGC
>JALRFN010000164.1 GCA_023268425.1 Burkholderiaceae bacterium
CTGAGGTCGGCGCATGCGTGGGCGGTTGACGCCGGTGATCGCCGGTTTGGTGCGTTTGGACTTGGCGTTCGACCATCACCCGGTTTGAAGACGAGCGATGGCCTCGCGTGCGGCCGAGACGCTGGCCAGTAGCGCTTTCAATTTGGGGCTTTACTCAGCGCCGCGCAGGGCTGCACGGGGCCTTGCATCCAGGCGCTTTCGATCTCGCGCCAGGCGCGCTGGGTGTTGAACCCTTGTCGGCTGGCGTAGCCCGCCCAATCGCTGAATTCGGGCAGCGGCAAAGTCGATACGCTGCTGGCCGTCTCACCACGCCCCAGGGCTTCCAGCACGGCGTCTTGCAGTGCGCACAGGTAGCGTCGTGTGTTGACCAGGTCTTCGGCGTTGCCCACCATCTGCCCAATGACCACACGCGGCTTCAGTGCCCACAAGGCGTCCAGCGCCGCGACCCAGGCGCGCAAGCCACCTTGCGCCAGCTCCGGCAATCGCTTTTGGTAAACCAAGCCCGCAGCGATCAACACCCGATCTTGCGCTCGCCACCACACTGTGTCGCTTTCGCTGTGTGCCGCTTTGAAGGCGCGCAGTTGCCAGCCGGAGGGGCCATCAGGTGCCGCTTGCCAGGCCTTGGCCGACAGAGTGGCCACACGTTCAGGGATGGCGATGCTGGTGCCGGTGGCCGCAGGGCCCACGGTTTCGAGCAGGTGGGCCAAGCAGCTGGGGCAGCGCTCCCGCATCGCCGCCTGGGTCTCGGGGGTGGCCCAAATCGCGCTGCCTGAGCGCAGAAAAGCCTGGTTGCCCAATGTGTTTTCGGCGTGGGCGTGTGAGTTCCACACCCCCGCCACGGGGGTGTTCAATTGACAGGCGATGGCGGCGCGCAGGGCTTGGCCATGCGCCTCGGTCGGGCCGGGGTCAATCACCCAGGTTTGCGTGCCGCTTTGGAGCACGACTTGGGTGGTGATGTGGCCTTGGTTGCTCGCGCTGAGTTCTTGGTCTTGCCCGGCCCAAGCCCACACCCCTGGCGCCACTTGGTTCAGCGGTTGGGGTTCGCACGCCTGTGCGCGCTTGCACCCGGTGCCCAAACATGCGGCAACCCACGTGGCAACCCAGAGCAGCGACAGCAGCCGTCGCCAAGCGCTGGGACGTCCGGCTGAATTCATGCCACGCAGGCGCGCAGTTGGCGCAGGTTGTCGGTTTCTTGGCCCAAATGCCCAGCCCGCGTGAGGTGCAAACGGGCTTGGGGCACTTGGGCCACCCATGCCCGAGCCAGCCGCACTGGACAGACCAGGTCGTGGCGTCCGTGCACCACGTCAATGGGCCAAGGGTGTTGGGCGAGTGCTCGTGTGGCTCGCGTCCAAGCCCCTGGGGGCAAAAAGCATCGGTGTGCGAAATAGTGCGCTTGGATGCGCAAGGTGTCGCGCTGCGCGCGCAGTTGGGTGGTGCTGGGGCGGCTTGCTTGCGCCGACAAGGCGCGGCGTTGGCGACGCATGGCAGCATGCAAGGAGGCGGCTCGGGCGTCGCGCAAACCCCGCTGCAAGCCACGCAGCAGTCCTTGGCGTTCGCAGGTTGCCCAAGCCGAAATGGCGTGCTGTTGTTGCGCATCGACTGCGCCAAAATGCAACAACTGCAACAGTCGGTGCCACAGCGCTGGGCCTCGTCGGCTCTTGTTCAGACGGGCGCCTGGGTGGCGCGGCTGGGCCTCGAACAGTGCGCTGACGGTTTTGGGGTGGGCATCGAACACCCCCCGCAAGACCAATCGGCCTACCGCTTTCGGGTGGCGCGCGGCGTAGGCCACCGCCAGCGTGGCCCCCCACGAACCCCCGAGTACATGCCAGCGTTCAATGCCCAAGCGCTTGCGCAACACTTCCAGATCGGCAATCAGGGCGTTCAAGTTGTTGCCGCGGCAACGCCCCCGAGGGCGAGAGCGACCCGCGCCGCGCTGGTCGGGCACGATGACGCGGTGCCGCGTCGCATCAAAAGGCGCCCATTGAGAGGGCCCGGCGCCGCTGCCAGGGCCGCCGTGTAAGCTCAGCCAGACCTCACCGTCTGGGCGTCCCCAGTCACGAAAAGCCAAGCGCGGTGCTTGGGCTTGATCGGGCGCGAACCACGGCGACATGGAGCTAGGGTTTATCCGCATGGCAGTTGAGTGACTTGGTGGCGTAATTGTTGCTGAGTGTCGGGTGCTGACAGCATCTGTCACATCGCACCTGTGTATGCGAAGAGCATGCCACGGGCTTTCTTGTTAACCGGAGAGACATCATGACGTGGACGACACCCGCTTTTACCGACATGCGTTTTGGCTTTGAAATCACCATGTACATCGCCAACCGTTGATCGGTGAGCAACCCCGCGTCAGCGGGGTTTGCGATCAGCGCCCATGACTGCTCCGGCCATGGTGCGCTTTTTTTTCGCTCTCTTTTGGCTTGAGGAAAGGTTTGGGCATGCGTTTGCGCGTTTTGGGGTCATCAGCTGGCGGCGGTTTTCCGCAGTGGAATTGCAACTGTGCCAACTGTTTGGGCTGGCGGCGCGGCACCATCGCCGCAAAGGCGCGCACCCAGTCGTCGGTGGCCATCAGCAGCAATGGCGACGATTGGTTGTTGATCAACGCCTCGCCCGACATCTTGCAGCAAGTGCGCGAAAACCCACCGCTGCAGCAGGCGCGCCAGGTGCGCGACTCTGGCATTGCCGCGGCCCTGGTCATTGATGCGCAAATCGACCACACCACGGGTTTGCTGATGCTGCGCGAACGCGGTACGCCGCTGCCGCTGTATGCCACGCCCGAGGTTTTGGGTGATTTGCAAGACGGCTTTGGTTTGATCAAAGTCTTGTCGCACTACGCGGGCTTTCAGCTGCGCCCCATCGCACTGGACGGCCAACCCTTGCAGGTGCCGTTCCTGGCGGACGTGGAGATCACGCCCGTGCCGCTGACCAGCCAGCCCCCGCCCTACTCACCGCACCGAGGCCGTCCGCGCCCCGGCGACACCATTGGGCTGATGATGCACGACCGCCGCAGCGACCAGCGTTTGTTTTATGCGCCGGGCTTGGGGCTGATGGAGCCCAGCGTGGAAGCCGCGATGCGCCAAGCCGATGTCGTGATGGTCGATGGCACCTTCTGGACCGAGGACGAAATGGTGGTGAACGGCTTGTCGCGCAAGCTGGCCGCGGAGATGGGGCACCTGCCGCAAAGCGGGCCTGGCGGCATGATCGAACACCTCGACAGCTTGCCTGCGGGCAAACGCAAAATCCTCATCCACATCAACAACACCAACCCCATCTTGTGCGAAGACTCGGCCGAGCGTGCCACATTGGCCGCTCATGGCATTGAAGTTGCTGAAGACGGCATGGAGATTGTTTTATGACCGCACTCACCCCTGCCACCACCGCCCCCGCGCATGACCAGCCTTGGGATCGCGCCACCTTTGAAGCGGCTTTGCGCGCGCGCGGGCAGTCCTATCACATCCACCACCCCTTCAACGTGCGCATGAACAGCGGCGGCTGCAGCCCCGAAGAAATCCGCATTTGGGTGGCCAATCGCTTCTACTACCAGATGTGCATCCCGCGCAAAGACGCGGCAGTGATGTCCAACATGCCCGATCGCAGCCAGCGCCGCGAGTGGATTGTGCGCATGTTGGATCACGACGGCCAAGGCGACTACCAAGACGGTCAGGCCGGCGGCATCGAGGCGTGGACGCGCTTGGGCGAAGCCGTGGGCATTGATCGCGAGCGCCTGTGGTCCTTGCGAGACGTGGTCCCGGGCGTGCGCTTCGCGTGTGACGCCTACGTGCATTTCGCCATGCACGCGCCCTGGCAAGAGGGCGTGTGTTCGTCGCTGACCGAGATGTTTGCGCCGCAGATTCACAAAGACCGCTTGGCCACCTGGCCGCAGCATTACCCGTGGATCGAGGCCCAAGGCTTGCAGTATTTCCGCAGCCGCATCCCGCTGGCCAGCCGCGACGTCGAGCATGGTTTGCGTGTGACGCTGGAGCACTTCACGACGGTGCAGCAACAACAGCGCGCCTTGGACATCTTGCAGTTCAAGCTGGACATTTTGTGGGCCATGATGGATGCGATTGAGCGCGCCTGTGCCGAGCAGGGTGCACCGACATGAGCGACGCGCCTTTGCCTGAGTTGACGCGGCCTCAACTCTCCAAGTTGTTTCGCCTGCAGTACGAGACGGCCCAATCGGCCTGGGTTTTGTTGTACCCCGAGGGCATGGTGCAGCTCAACGCCAGCGCTGCTGAAATTTTGCAGCGCTGCGATGGCAGCCGCGACATCGACGCCATCGTGGGCGAGTTGGAGACTTTGTTCAACGCGCAAGGCATTCGCCCTGAAGTCTTGAACCTCTTGCAAGAGGCACAACGCCGTGGCTGGGTCAGCTGAGTCCACGCCTGCGCTTGGCTTGCCGCTGTGGCTGCACGCCGAGTTGACCCACCGCTGCCCGTTGCATTGCGTGTTTTGTTACAACCCGGTCGATTACGCCAATGGGGCGGCCGAACTGAGCACCGAGGATTGGCGCAAAGTCTTGCGCGAAGCGCGGGCCTTGGGCGCGGCACAGGTGGGCTTCTCTGGCGGCGAGCCGCTGCAGCGTGACGATGTCGAAGAACTGGTCGCCTATGCACATGAACTGGGCTACTACACCAACTTGCTGACCTCGGGCGTGGGCCTGACCGAGGCGCGGGCCAAGGCCCTGAAGGCCGCTGGTTTGGACCACATTCAACTGTCTTTTCAAGACTCCACGCCGCAGCTCAACGACTTTCTGACCCACACGCGCACCTTCGAGTTGAAGCAGCGCGTGGCCGCCTTGATCAAGGCCAATGGCTGGCCCATGGTCATGAACTGTGTGCTGCACCGCCACAACTTGCCACACGTGGCCAAAATCATCGACATGGCTTTGGACTTGGGCGCCGAGTATTTGGAGTTGGCCAACACCCAGTACTATGGTTGGGCGTTGCACAACCGTGCGCACCTGATGCCCACGCGTGAGCAACTTCAGGAGGCGGAAGCCGTGGTGCAGGCTTATCGTGAGCGCATCGGCAGTCGATGTCGCTTGTTGTTCGTCGTGCCTGACTATTTTGAAGAGCGGCCCAAGGCTTGCATGAACGGTTGGGGTTCGGTGTTCTTGCACATCGCGCCAGACGGACGTGCGATGCCTTGTCACAATGCTGGCCAATTGCCGGGTTTCGCGTGGCCCAATGTGCGTGACCACGATTTGCGTTGGCTTTGGTACGACTCGCCCGGTTTCAATGCCTATCGCGGCTCGGGCTGGATGCAAGAGCCTTGCGCCAGTTGTGAAGAAAAGGGCAAAGACTTTGGCGGCTGCCGCTGCCAAGCGTTTTTGCTCACGGGCGACTCGGCCGCCACCGACCCGGTGTGCAGCAAATCGCCTCATCACGAACAGGTGCTGCGCTTCGTGCAAAGCGCAGCGCGGCGCCGGACACGAGGAACAGCAGGGTCAGCCGCCAGGGATTGGTGACCAGTATCGCCTCGCGCATCCACGCGAAGGTGTGGGCGCTGTGCACGTGCCAGTCGTAGACGCCGTAGACCAGCCCGACATGGTAGAGGATCAGCAGCGCGAAGGCCCCGATCCGGATCCAGTCCAGATCGTGGCGGCGCGCGGACGGGGCGGCGGACGGGTTCACGGCGCGTCTATGATCCGCTCGCGGAAGGTAGGCAATATGGTCGATCGTCTCGGGTTCAGTCTTTGATCC
>JALRFN010000230.1 GCA_023268425.1 Burkholderiaceae bacterium
GATGACATCCAGCTGCAATTCGCCAACAACCAAGCCAAATTCAGTTTTGGCGGCATGGAATTCGTGACCAAACTGGTCGAGGGCAAGTTTCCCGACTACAAGCGCGTGATTCCAGCCAACCACCCCAACCACTTGACGCTGGGTCGCACGGCTTTGTTGTCGGCGCTGCAACGCACCGCCATCATGACCACCGACAAGTTCAAAGGTGTTCGCCTGAATTTGGAGCCCGGCACGTTGCGGGTGGCGGCCAGCAACCCCGAGCAAGAAGAGGCCATGGACGAGTTGGACGTGGATTACGGTGGTGACAGCATCGAGATCGGTTTCAACGTGGTTTATCTGATGGACGTGCTGTCCAACATGAGCCAAGACATGGTTTGCCTGAGCCTGGCCGACGGCAACTCCTCTGCCTTGTTCACCATCCCTGAGCATGAAGACTTCAAGTACGTCGTCATGCCCATGCGCATCTGAGCCCAAGGGTCGCGGCGGACGCCGTGACCTGTCGCGCTTTGGTTTTTTCAGCGCTTGAACGCGCCACTTTGCGATTGACTAGCCCATGACCACAGACAACCCCGCAGCATCCCCCAGCGACAGCTACGGCGAAGGTGCCATTCAAATTTTGGAGGGCCTGGAGGCCGTGCGCAAGCGCCCAGGGATGTACATCGGCGACACCTCTGATGGCACGGGTTTGCACCATTTGGTGTTTGAGGTGGTTGACAACTCCATCGACGAAGCCTTGGCGGGCTACTGCGATGACATCTTGGTCACCATCCACAGCGACAACTCGGTTTCTGTGCGAGACAACGGCCGCGGCATTCCCACGCGGGTCAAGTCCGACGACAAGCACGAGCCCAAACGCAGCGCCGCAGAAATCGCACTGACCGAGCTGCACGCCGGTGGCAAGTTCAACCAAAACAGCTACAAAGTCTCCGGCGGTCTACACGGTGTGGGCGTGTCGTGTGTGAACGCCTTGTCGACCTGGCTGCGCTTGGTGGTGCGCCGCGACGGGCACGTGCACCAACTCGAATTCGCGCGCGGCGTGGTGCAAGAACGCCTCATTGAGGTGGTGGATGGTTTCGAAACCTCCCCCATGAAGGTCACGGGCACGACCGACCAACAAGGCACGGAAGTGCATTTCCTGCCCGACACCGAGATCTTTCAACAAAACAGCGACTTCCATTACGAGATTTTGTCCAAGCGTCTGCGCGAGTTGTCGTTTTTGAACAATGGCGTGCGCATCCGTTTGGTCGATGAGCGCAGCGGCAAAGAAGACGATTTTTCCGGGGCAGGCGGTGTGAAAGGCTTTGCCGAATTCATCACCGCAGGCAAAACCGTCATGCACCCCACTACGTTTTACGCCACGGGTGAGCGCACCAGCGAACAAGCCACCACCATCACCGTGGAAGTGGCCATGCAGTGGAACAGCAGCTACAGCGAACAAGTGCTGTGCTTCACCAACAACATCCCCCAACGCGATGGGGGTACGCACCTGACCGGCTTGCGCGCTGCAATGACCCGCGTGGTCAAGCAATACATCGACGACAACGAGTTGGCCAAAAAGGCCAAAGTCGAAGTCTCGGGTGACGACATGCGCGAGGGTCTGGCCTGCGTGCTCTCGGTCAAAGTGCCTGAGCCCAAGTTCTCGAGCCAAACCAAAGACAAGCTTGTCTCGAGTGAAGTGCGCGCACCCGTAGAAGACATCGTGGCCAAAGCCATGGCCGACTTCTTGCAAGAGCACCCCAACGACGCCAAGATCATTTGCGGCAAGATCGTGGACGCCGCCCGTGCCCGTGAAGCGGCACGCAAAGCGCGTGAAATGACGCGCCGCAAAGGCGTGCTCGACGGCATGGGCTTGCCCGGCAAACTGGCTGACTGCCAGGAAAAAGACCCGGCTTTGTGCGAGATCTACATTGTCGAGGGCGATTCCGCCGGAGGCTCAGCCAAGCAAGGCCGTGA
>JALRFN010000296.1 GCA_023268425.1 Burkholderiaceae bacterium
AGTGGATGTGTGGTTTTCCGTTGCACCGCATAGGCGTTGCACCAACCGCTTGTTGTGGGGCAGTTCATCGCCTCATACTGCGCTGCGCACAGAAATCGGCTCAAACCGACCCCACCGGGGTGATGCGGACGCGGCGCGTCCGATGTGCTGCGCCATGCGGAGGTCTTTGACTCCCGTGATGCCTCGCTGAGCCGCGCATCCACAATCAGACCTTGTTTGCTGCGCCGCAACAATTTCACCGTAGCTGCGGCACAATCCCGCCCCATGAAAGTTGTTCACACCCTTGCTGAATTGCGCGACACCTTGCGCGCCTTTGAAAGCCCTGCATTTGTGCCCACCATGGGCAACCTGCATGCCGGTCACCTGGCCTTGATCGATCAAGCCAAGCCTTTGGGCGACGTTTGTGTGGCGTCGATTTTTGTCAACCGTTTGCAATTTGCGCCGCACGAGGACTTTGACAGTTACCCGCGCACTTTTGAAAACGACTGTGCGCAGTTGCAGGCGCACGGCTGTGATGTGTTGTTCGCGCCCAACGAAGGTGAGCTGTACCCACAAGCGCAAACCTTCAAGGTGAGTCCTGACCCGGGTCTGGACGCGATTTTGGAAGGCGCTTTTCGCCCCGGCTTTTTCCAAGGCGTAGCCACCGTGGTGATGAAGCTGTTCCAGTGTGTGTTTGGTCAGGCACGCGGCCAAGGACACGCGGTTTTCGGCCAAAAAGACTATCAACAACTGATGGTGATTCGACACATGGTGCAGCAGTTCGCCATGCCCATCACCGTGCACGCCGGAGCCACGGTGCGTGCTGAGGACGGCTTGGCGTTGAGTTCACGCAACGGTTATTTGAGTCCCAACGAACGCGTCGAAGCGGTGCACTTGTCGCAAGCCCTGCGCTACATGATCACGCACGCCCAATCGGGCGAGCGTGACTGGGCTGCGCTGGAGGCCCAGGCCATGGCGACCCTGCAAGCACGCGGTTGGGCACCGGACTACATGACGGTTCGCCGCCAAGCAGATTTACAAATACCGCAAGACGGCGACACCGAGTTGGTGGCCTTGGGTGCAGCCAAATTGGGCCCCGCACGCTTGATCGACAACTGGTCGTTCACGCTGGGCTGAGATCGGCGTTGGCAGGCGCGCGCAACAAGCCGTCGTCCAGCCAACGCTGCAGCCAAGCCGCCAACACGCTGGGCTCGGGCAGCCAATCGCTGCCACCCAAGCGCTCAGCCACTTCAGCCAAGGGCTCGCCTGTGGCCATGGCGTGCATCACCTCGGCCTCACCCGGCTCTAGGGTGCGAAACATGGGCGTCAAACCTCGACGCCAAACGGCCAGCGTGGCGGGTTCGGGCAACTGTTGTGCCTCGGGTACGTCCACGTCATCGGCCAAGGCCTGCCAAATTTTGACCACATTGGTGGTGATGCTGCGCAAGACCAGGCTGGGGTGCAAAACACCTGGTGTCTCCAGCGCCCAGTTCATGGCCTGACCGTCA
Organism: Burkholderiaceae bacterium; assembly: GCA_023268425.1. Taxonomy (GTDB): domain Bacteria; phylum Pseudomonadota; class Gammaproteobacteria; order Burkholderiales; family Burkholderiaceae_C; genus RS62. Next base: position 1,488 of record JALRFN010000296.1, read on the forward strand.
TCGCGGCTCAGCGCGGGCGCGTCGGCGGCATCGAAACGCTTGCGCAAGTCCCAATCCAACTGGGCCAATTCGGTGACGATGGGGTCTTCTGGGAAGGTTTCCGCCATGAACGCCGGAAAACCCGCACCGTAGTCACCCAAGGAACGCACCGTGGGCGGGTGGGTCACGGCAAAGGCTTTGGCCAGTGGGTCAAAGTCGTCGCTGCCCATGTAGTAGGCCACGCGCTCAAAACTCTCGCTCAAGGCTTCGGCCAATCGCGCTCGGTAAGCGTGGCGGTACACCCCCGCCCGGTGTTGCGCGTCGGCGCTGTCACGGGCGACGACCCAGCCTTCGGCGTCTGGTGCCACGCGCGGCGTCAACACGTGTTGCGCCATGGCGTCTTGCGACGCCAGCCACGCCTCATCGGCGCCCCCCCGCCAGCCTCTAGCATCGCCAGCGGCGGGCGGCGCATCGTGGGCATGCGCTGCGACGATGTCACGTGCCCGCTGCAACTCCAACACCAACTCAGACAGCGCTGGGATGCGGTCATCGCGCTCAATCATGCTGGGCACATGGCCCCACAAGGCACAGGCTTGTGCAAACAAAGACCAGACGGCTTCGCACACCGGGTGGTCGTGGGTGTCGATGATCAAATCACCGTTGTACGAGTGGCCAGCCAGGTGCATTTGCTGCACCCGCTCGCCAGGCATGGCGCGCATGTAGTCCCAGGGATCAAAGCCATGGTTGACGCTGCTGACGTAGATGTTGTTGACATCAACCAGCAACAGGGCATCGGCCTCTTGCACCAATGTTTTTTACTGGATACATCCAGCTAACTTTGTATTCATTTTCAATCAATTCATCAATAACCAAATG
>JALRFN010000331.1 GCA_023268425.1 Burkholderiaceae bacterium
TCCACCCACGATGGCATTGGCACCAGGGTGGTCGACGAAAAATTAGAAAGCCTGCGGGAAGCCTCGATTGATGATGTCAGCGGTATCTTGGCCTTAATTGAGCCGCTCGAAAAAGAGGGTGTACTGGTCAAGCGCGACCGCACCGAAATTGAGCGGGACGCCGCTAACTACACGATCATCGAACACGACGGGGTGATCTTCGGTTGCGCCGCGCTTTATCCCTACCCCGAGGCGCGCAGCGCCGAAATGGCGGCGCTCACCGTCTCCACCCAGAGCCAATCACAGGGCGATGGCGAACGCCTGCTCAAGCGCATCGAGCAGCGCGCCCGCGCCATGGGCTTGAAAGAGATTTTTGTCTTGACCACGCGCACCATGCACTGGTTCGTCAAACGCGGCTTTCACGAAGCACCGCCTGAGGCCCTGCCCGAAGCGCGACGCCACAAATACAACTGGGACCGCCGCAGCAAGGTCCTGGTCAAAAAGCTGTAGGGGCGATGCGCTTGGGCGGAAACACCAACCACAGCAACACGACCACCAGCGCGCAGAAATTCAAAAACGACCAGTTCGCAATCGACAGGCCCAACCAGGTCCAGTCGACGGCGGTGCAGTCACCACTGCCCTTGAAAATCATGGGGATTGCGCGTTGCAGCGGGAAGGACTCGATCATGCCGAAGAAGTCGCGCCCGCAAGCCAAAATCTCGGGCGGGTACCACTGCAACCAGCTTTGACGCGCAGCGGTGAAAGCACCCCCGAGGGCAAGCAAAACCGCCAAGACGCCCAGCAAACGTCCCGCCAGGCCTTTGCTCAGCAGGGCCGCCAACACCGATAAACACAGCACCAAGACCAAGGCGTAGCGCTGCACGATGCACATGGGGCACGGCACCAAGCCAACCACGTGCTGCAAATACAAACCGAAACCCAACAGCCCAAGGCACCACATGGCCACGGCCAAGAGCCCTGAGCGCATGCGCCGCTGGCGCTCGTGTTGGACAAACAAACTGCTCATCTTTTCTTGCTCCGCTGGTCTCGACACGCAAGCCACCTCAACTGAGCGGGCTCTCGCTCGGCCTCCTCGCCAGCTTTGATTTAATTGGTACAGTCCCGTACTGTAACGTCTGATTCGTCAGGTACCGATTGAAAATATGAGAAGGATTTCGCATGGCGCGCACCGTCAATTGCATCAAACTGGGCAGCGAAGCAGAGGGCCTGGACTTCCCCCCCTACCCGGGTGAATTGGGTAAACGCATTTTTGAAAGCGTCAGCAAACAGGCTTGGCAAGACTGGATGAAACTGCAGACCATGTTGGTCAACGAAAACCGCCTCAACCTCGCGGATCAGCGGGCGCGCCAGTACCTGGCCCGCCAAATGGAAAATCACTTTTTTGGCGGTGGTGCGGATGTGGCGCAGGGCTTTGTCCCACCCAGCGAGTAAGCGCCCATCGGCCACCCAGCTCAGGCCCATGCCACTTCTTCTCCCCCAATCGGCTGGGCCTCTTCCCACTTGCCCCCGCACCCCAGCAGTGCCCTTGGCATCCGCCTGATCACGTGACTCCCGCACTTCGAGCCCTGGCTGCGCAGATGTGGCGCGACACCCGTTTGTCCACCAACATCTTGTTGATGGGGCCAACGGTCGCTGACGTGCAGGCGCTGGACGCCGAACTGGACACCCATCCGCCGCGCCAGACCCAATGGGTGTTGTTGGACGCCGGTGCGCGGCAATTCAGCCGCCAGCAACTGAGCAATGGCAGCCTCACCATCTGGCCCGGCGCCGACCCCAAAGCGCTTCGCCAGGGGTTGGGGCAATTCCACGGCGTTTTCTTCGATGTCGACCTGAGCCAAGCCAACGCCCTTACGCAAGACTGGGGCAAGGCCTTGCGCGCGCACGTGTGGCGCGAAACGTGGTTGCATTGCCCCGGGGGCCTGGGCGTAAGGACGCAAGCCCAATGGCAAGCTTTGGGTTGGCAAACGCGCGATGCAAACACCGCAGTCTTTCAACCACCTTGGGCCGCGTGTGAGTCCCCCGAGGAAGCGCAACGCCACATCACCCTGATTGGCGCTGGACTCGCTGGGGCTGCATGCGCCTACTTGCTCAGTCAGCGAGGCTGGCAGGTGGATTGGCTGGAAGCGGGTCCGGACCTGGCCTCAGGTGCATCGGGCCTGCCCGTGGGCATGCTCAGCCCACACCGCACCGCGCAACCCACGCCCATGAGCACCTTGGCTGAGCTGGCGCTGCCGTACACGCTGAAAGCCCTGCAGACCCTGTTGCCATCGGGCGAAGGCTGGTGCCCCACGCAAATTGACAACCTGCCCAGCGAGCACGGCGGACCACCCGCTGGGCGCGACCACGCCTGGCTGGTTGAACCCCGCGTTTTGGTGCGTGCGTGGTGGCGCGCCGCCATGGCCTCAGGTCGGGTGCGTTGGCGCAGCGACGCGGCGGTCGCGACCCTGGTGCGAGCGGACCAGGCATGGCACTGTCGCGATGCGCAAGCGCGCACGCTCTCCACGGCGCCTCAGGTCTTGGTGGCCAATGCTTTCGCTGCGCGTGCGCTGTTGGGGCCGGCCTTGGGCGACATCCGCGCGGTCGCGGGACAAATGAGCTGGGCCAACTGGCCCACCCACCAAACGCCATGCGCCCCGCACCCACGGCGTTCGCATGGCGTGCTCACACCGAGTTTCCACAGCAGCCGTGGCCACATCTGGGCCGTGGGCTCGACCTACCGTCGGGGTGAGCGCGACACCACAGTCCAAGAAGCCGACCACGATGCCAACGCCGACAGCCTGCATCGCTTGTGTCCCGAGGCCGTGCACCACTTTCAAACGCAACGCGAGCGCGGCGAGATGCACGCATTTGTGGGCGTGCGCTGCGCCAGCAAAGACCGCCTCCCGCTGATCGGTGCGGTGCCCACGCTGGACGCAACATGGCCCGCGCGCGGAGGCATCGCTGCCGTACCACGCCAACCGGGCTTGTACGCATTGACGGCCTTGGGCTCGCGCGGCCTGACCTTGGCCGCTTGGGCTGCCGAAACCTTGGTCGATCAAATCGAAGGGAAACCACTGGCGTCACCCACCACTTTGGTGCAGGCCTGTGACCCTGGCCGCAAGGGTTTGCTGCGCCGCGCTGAGTAAGCCAGGCCAAGCCCCACTCAGGACTTGTCCTCGCAGTGGCAGTGGTCGCAATTGCCACACGCGGGGGCCAATCCCCGATTCACCCGGCGCTGCCGCCGCCACAAAAACACCGCGGCAGCAGCCACCGCCGCCAACACCAACCACAGTTGCGGGTCTTGCATGTCAGGCTCCCCAAGCCAAGGCCAAACGGTAGGTCAACCAAGATGCCGCGTAGGCCAGGCCAAACAAATAAGCAGCCATCAGCAGCGGCAATCGCCAACTGGCCACCTCTTTGCGCACCACGGCCAAAGTGGCCAAGCACTGGGGCGCGTAAACGTACCAAATCAACAAAGACAAGGCCGTCGCCAAGGACCAGTCCGCAGCGATCAATGGCGCCAAAGCGCTGCCCACGTCATCACCCGTGCTGGACAAGGCGTAAACCGTGCCCAAAGCACTGACCGCCACTTCGCGCGCAGCCAAGCCGGGAATCAAGGCCACCGCAATTTGCCAGTTGAAGCCAATGGGCTCGAACACATGGGCCAAGGCCTGACCCAAGCGCCCCGCCAAGCTGTACTCGATCGGCGCCCCCGCAAAGTCAGCGGGCGCTTGGGGAAAGGTCGACAAGAACCACAAGATGACCGTGAGCGCCAAAATGATGCCGCCGACGTTGCGCAGAAAAACCGTCGCCCGCTGCCACAAGCCAATCGCGACATCTTGCAAACGTGGCCAGTGGTAGTCGGGCAGCTCCATCATCAGCTGCGCCTCGCCCGCACGCCAAGACAGGCGTTTGGCCACCCAAGCCACCACGATGGCCGAGACAATGCCCAGCAAATACAAACCAAACAACACCATGCCAGGTAGGCTCAGTCCCCAGACCTCGCGGTTGGGAATGAAGGCACCAATCAACAAGGCGTAGACGGGCAGCCGGGCCGAGCACGTCATCAGCGGCGCAATCATGATGGTCACCCAGCGGTCACGCGGGTCGGCCACCGTGCGGCTGGCCATGATGCCTGGAATGGCGCAGGCAAAGCTCGACAGCAGGGGAATGAAAGAACGCCCGGACAGGCCCACGCTGCCCATCATGCGGTCCAACAACAAGGCTGCGCGGGGCAAGTAACCCGATTCTTCCAAAACCAAAATGAAGAAAAACAAGATCAAAATTTGCGGCAAAAAAATCACCACGCTGCCCAAGCCGGCCAAGATGCCGTCGATCAACAGACTCTTGACCAGTCCATCCGGCAACCACGAGGCCAAGACCTCGCCCAGAGCCGCCACAGCCGCGTCGATCCCATCCATCGGCGCCTCGGCCCATGCGAAGACCGCTTGAAAAATCATGAACAGCAAGGTCAGCAAAAACACCGAGCCAGACACCGGGTGCAGCAAGCACGCGTCCAAACGCTGCGTCCAATCGTGCTGGTCTTGCAAGCCGTCCACACCCGCCTCACGCAACCAGGCCTGGGCGCGACGGTCGTGATCAGGCGCATCCAAGTCGCGGGCGTTCACCCCAGGGCGCTGCCACACAGCTGCTTGATCGAGCGCAGCCAACAAATCCGCCGCCCCGTCCGCGCGCACGCCCGAGGCCAGGACCACGGGCAGCCCCAAGGCCCGCGCCAACGCGTCTGGCTCCAAGACTTGACCCGCCGGGAGCCGATCAGCCATGGTCAAGACCACGATCACAGGTAAACCCAAGCTTTGTGCCTGCGACACCAAGCGCAAGCCCCTGCGCAAGCGGGTCGCGTCAACGGCCACCAACAACAAATCGGGCTGAGGCTCTTGCAAGCTCTCGCCACGCGCCACGGCGCAAGCCACGGCCTCGTCTTCACTGCCGGGTTGCAGGCTGTAGGTGCCGGGCAAATCCACCACCGTGATGGCCCGTCCGCTGCGGGTGTGGGTCAAACCGCGTTTGAGCTCGACCGTTACGCCCGC
>JALRFN010000158.1 GCA_023268425.1 Burkholderiaceae bacterium
GTCAGTCCTTGGGGCCAGTGCCACGCGTGGTGGCGCTTGCATCCAGCGCCACCACCACTTGCGCGGCACCTGTCGCAGCCAATGCGCCAATGGCGCCAATCAACTCGGACTCTTGCACCGCTTGCAGGTGTTCGGCGTCGACGCCCAAAGCGCAATCAAAGCGCCAGACTTGACCCAAGGGCAGCGTGCGGCTGCGGGCGCGTTTGATGCGCTGGCGCACGTCGTGTTTGACAGCGTCCAGCACGCGGTCGGGGTGTTTGCGCGGGTCGCTCAGGGCATAGGTTTTTTGCATGCGTGGGTCTTTGGGTCGGGCCGTGTGGGCTGGTGGTGGGGGGCTGGATGGCCAGGACGCCCTTCAGTGCGAAGGGCTGGGTGGCGCATCTTACGCGCAGTCCTGCGGTGGAAGATTTTGCGGCGTGTTTCTTTTGATGTAGGCCAAGACAAGTCCTTGGGCGCCGTGATACAACCTCTGTGTGCGTGGGCGTGCGCTTGAATCCAAGCACGCTCCCACGGCAATGACCCTTTGAAAGGACTGCTATGTTTCCCGAATTTCGCGAATTGATCACCGAGCTCAAGCACAAAGACCACCACTTCACCCGGCTGTTCGACAAGCACAACGCTTTGGACGAAGAGATCAACAACATGGAAAAAGGCAACCCGCCCGCTTCGCAGTTCGAGATCGAAGGCAAAAAGAAAGAAAAGCTGGCCTTGAAAGACGAGTTGTTCCAATACCTGAGCAAAGTCGCTAAGGGCTGAACGCCGCTGTTTGGCCGTGTGCATGGCACAGGGCTGGCAACAAAAAACCCGCCGGGCTGCCCAGGCGGGTTTTTTGTTGGGTGCCGCCGACTTCAGAAGCTGGCGAAGACCTCACGCGCAGCAGCCACGGTGGCGTCGATGTCGGCGTCGCTGTGTGCCCCAGACACAAAGCCGGCTTCGTACAGCGCAGGCGCCAAGTAGATGCCGCGATCCAACATGCCGTGGAAGAAGCGGTTGAATTGCTCGTTGCTGGAGGTCATGACTTGGCCGTAGTTCTGCGGCAACTCGGGCAACAAGAACAAGCCGAACATGCCACCTTGGCAATCGCCGCAGACCGCCACGCCCGCATCGCGACCCGCTTGCACCACGCCATCAACCAGACGTTTGGTTTGAGCGGCCAGCGCGTCAAAAAAGCCGGGTTTGGCAATGGCGCGCAGCGTGGCCAGACCACAAGCCGTGGCCACGGGGTTGCCGCTCAAGGTCCCTGCTTGGTAGACCGGGCCCAGCGGAGCGAGTTGTTCCATGACCTCGCGTCGGCCACCGAAGGCGGCCAGCGGCATGCCGCCGCCAATGACTTTGCCCAGCGCCGTCAAATCGGGCTGGAAGCCTGGGATGGCTTGGGCGTACAGCGCCTGTGCGCTGCCCAAGTCGACCCGAAAGCCACTCATGACCTCGTCCAAGATCAACAGCGCGCCGTGTTGTGTGCACAGCTCGCGGCAAGCGCTCATGAAGGGCACGCTGGCGCGTACGAAGTTCATGTTGCCGGCAATGGGCTCGATCATCACGCATGCGATTTCGCTGCCGTATTGGTCAAACGCGGCGTGGATGCCTTCGACATCGTTGTAGGTCAGCACCAGCGTGTCTTTGACCACGTCAGCGGGAACGCCTGCGCTGGTGGGGTGGCCAAAGGTGGCCAGGCCCGATCCGGCTTTGACCAGCAACGCGTCGGCGTGGCCGTGGTAGCAGCCTTCGAACTTGATGATCTTGTTGCGCCCGGTGTAGCCACGCGCCAAGCGCAAGGCGCTCATGCCCGCTTCGGTGCCAGAGCTGACCAAGCGCACCATGTCCATGCTCGGAACATGTTCGACGATGGCTTCTGCCAATTCGACTTCGCGCTCGGTGGGGGCGCCAAATGAAAAGCCCTCGCCCAGTGCGCTTTGCACCGCGGCGAGCACCTCGGGGTGGCCGTGGCCCAAGATCATCGGGCCCCAGGAGCCGATGTAGTCGATGTAGCGCTGGCCGTTGGCGTCCCAACAGTAGGCGCCCTGTGCGCGTTGTACAAAACGCGGTGTGCCGCCTACGGCTTTGAAGGCGCGCACGGGCGAGTTCACACCACCCGGGATGGTGCGTTTTGATCGTTCAAACAGGTCTAGGTTGCGGTCCATGGCAAATCTCAAATGGGGTGTGAGGTTCAGGGGTCAATGGCGGGTGTCATCTACCGGAAATTCCGCCAGTGCGTCAGGCCCCAGCGGCGAGTCGTCATCGTCGGCCGGGTCGTCGCCATCGGCCCAGAACAAGCGGTCTGGAATGGCCCGCCCCATGCCGGGCTGAAAACCGCCGTCCAAGGCCTGGTCCAGGTAACTCAGGGCTTCGTTGCAGGCGGTCTGCAAATCGGCGCCAGCGCCAAGCAAGGCGGTCAATGCCGCACTCAAGGTGTCGCCCGCGCCAATGAATTGCGCGGTGAAACGTTCAAAACGCGCGCTCGTCACCACCGTGTCGGGCGATGCGAGGTGGTTTTCCAAGTGGTCGTCGGCCGACTGAGCACCCGTCATCAAGGTGTACGCCGCGCCCAACTCGGCGGCGGCGCGTGCCAGATCACGCGGGCCGGGTGGCTGGGCGCTGGCCCAATCGGGCAGCAACCAACGCACCAGCGTGGCGTGATTGCCCACCAGTACAGAGACTTGAGGCAGCAGCAAATCCGCGAAGGCATCCAGGTAGTTGTCGATGGACAAGTCGTCCATCCAACTCAAGTCGGGCATGTAGGCGACCACGGGCAAGTCGCCGTAGTCGCTGAGCAGCCCGGAGACGGCGGCGATGTTTTCCGCATTGCCCAAAAAGCCCACCTTGATGCAAGCCACCGAACCATCTTGCAGTGCAGCCCGCGCTTGGTCGACGATCACCTCGTCGTCCACAGGGAAGTGGTCGTGAATCGCAGAAGTGTCGCGCACCCAAATGGCGCAGGTCACGGGCAGCAAATGCACGCCTGCCGAGGCGGCGGTGAGCGCGTCGGCGGTGATGCCGCCCGCACCGCTGGGGTCGGTTGCGTTGAAGCTCAAGACACAAGCCAAATGGGCGGCTTCGAGTGGGGTGTCTGGGGAGGCTTCTGACATGGGCTTTCGGGTGGTCAAGCCCGGTGGTCTCTGGGCTCTGGCTACAATCGGTTCATTCTAAGACAAGCCTTTGAGAGAACCATGAGCGACGCGAACCAAACTTGGATGTGCCTGATCTGTGGCTGGATTTACGACGAAGCCGAAGGTGACCCCGAGCACGGCATTGCACCCGGCACCAAATGGGCCGATGTGCCCATGAACTGGACCTGCCCCGAATGCGATGCGCGCAAGGAAGACTTTGAAATGGTGCAGATTTAAGCGCCTGCTCGATCCAGGCCGCACACCAGGCGGCCGCAAAAAAACCCGCAAGCCAATCGGCCTGCGGGTTTTTTCATGGGCGCTGATGTTGCGCTGGGTCGACGCGTGACGTCGCCCCAAACGCATCAAGCCACCTGCTCAATGCCAGCGACCACCCAGCCGCCAGCGCCTTGGCGCGGTTTGGTCAAATGCCAGACTTCGTTGACGGCAGACGTCTCACCGTCTTCGCGCACCTCGCCCTGGAAGCGCACGCTGACCACATATTGGACCGACTCTTCAGCCACCGCCAAGACCTCGGCGTCCAAGCTCAACACCTCAGTGACTTGCGACTGGCCTTTGCGGTCTGCGATGTCCATTTGGATTTCCGCAAACATCTCTGGCGTGGTGAAGCTGCGGATGTCGTCCAAGTTGCCCGCATCGTGTGCCGCTTGCAAGCGGATGTAGTTCACCTTGGCTTGGCGGGCAAAACCCTCGGCATCGAAGTCGGCTGGAATCGAGGGGCCTGCGTTGCTCACGCTGCCGCCGATCAAGCCCGAGCCAATCCGGCTGCCCGCGTTGGCGCCGCCGCTGACTGACTCACGTGCCATGTTCGATGGATTCGGCATGTGTTCCATCGCAGCCCCACCCTGGGCACCCGCACCAGCGTAAGCCATGCCACCTTGCTGTGCGGCGCGCTTGCGCATGATGAAGCCGAAGATCGCCAAGCCAGCAGCGACCAACAAGGCAATCATCAACATGTTGGCAAAGGCTTCGCCCATACCCAAATGCGACGCCAATGCAGCCAGGCCCAAGCCAGCGGCCAAGCCTGCGATGGGGCCCATCCAGCTGCTCTTCTTGGCTGCCGAACCAGCGGCGCCAGCAGCAGCGGTGGTGTTGTTGGCGGGGGCTTTGGGCGGTGCGGCTTGGCGTTGCATGCCCAGCGAGCGGCCACCGCCCAAGCGCTTGGCTTCGGCGTCAAACGAAACCGTGGTCAAGCCAAAGGCCATGACCACGGCCAAGAGTGCAGAGAAGAATTTGTTCATGAGATGTGTCCTCAGTGTTGATGCAGCGCTTCAGCATAGGTCGCTTGAAGTGTCGAAGAAATAAGTTGTTTTAAGACATACCATCAGTTTTTTTCGATATTTGACGACGGTAGACAAGTGACCTGCCGACCCGCCGCCATGGTGCAGTGTTGGCCCAGACGCTTCACGCCGTGAGGTGTTGTCATTGAAGCAATAGAGGTGGCGTTCGGGCCTTCGAACTACACCTTGACGCTTTCGGGGGTGGCTTCCGCGCCCATGGTCTTCAACATGATGCGGTCGAAGAGGCCCGCGTTCATGTTTTCTCGGCTTTGATGAGGTCGCGGTCAGCGCCTTGTATTCGGCGGTCCATCATTTCGACGACATCCGGGCGAACCGATCTTGCGCGCTGGTCCTTTTCATTGAAAAAATAGATTGGTTTGATTCTTATTAACGGTTTGACCGGAAATAGGTGCGCCTAAACAATGGGGCTTCCATTCACTGAACAGGGAGCACACCATGAACGACACCCAGACCTGTCCCGTCATGCACGGGGCCAACACCCATGCCGACGCCGGACCCATGGCCTGGTGGCCCAAGGCCTTGAACCTGGACATCTTGCACCAACACGACCGCAAGACCACGCCGGTGGCCCAACTCAGTTACCGCGAGCGGCTCAAGCAACTCGACGTCGACGCGCTCAAACGCGACCTCACCGCTTTGATGACCGACAGCCAGCCCTGGTGGCCGGCGGATTGGGGGCATTACGGCGGCTTGATGATCCGCATGGCC
>JALRFN010000159.1 GCA_023268425.1 Burkholderiaceae bacterium
GTGAAACTGCAGTGCCGACAGCAGACACACAATCACATTAGGGTGCCTGCTCGCCATCTCGGCCATGGGGCCGTACGCGGACATTGGCCGGTCCGGTAGCGCGTAGAGGCCACGGTACAGCCGCGTCAGCTTGCCCTGACGCGCCAGTTGACTAAGTGTCATCCGAGAAAAGCCGCACGCTTCCACGTCGCGTGGCCGAAGCAGCCCGTGGTGGCGAGCCATATCGAGGACGGAGTTCGCAGAATCTTTCATACTCGCACTGTATTCATGCTGTCGGTACTTGTCAATTTATGCCGACATTTTGAAAAAATCAGAATGTTCATATGAGCTATAGGGTAACGATTTACGTGTCCAACAGATTGTTCTTGAGGCTCCAGTGACAAGGCGCTCCTGGGATGCGCCATGTGGGACATTGCGAGCGGAGCTTGTGCGTCACGTTTGGGGCTCGGATCGGCGAGGTGGCAGGAAAAACTGGTGCCCAATGGTCATTTATCCGGGCGACTACTTTGATGCAATACGTGACACAAAATCTGGCACATGCGCGCACTAATAGGCGGGTGTGTAACGTTAAACGTGGTCAAGTGTTGCCGTCCGCCCCTATGGAGAGGCCAAATTAGGCCTGCATACATCCATTAAAACCAAGCGACCTACTCGCGTGGTTTGGAGCCTCATAACCCAAAGTTGCTCGCGCAACCAATAAAACAGCGGTCTCCGCTGACAGTAAACGCCCACTTCAAGTGGGCGTTTTTGTTTTGTGACGAGGTTTGTGACGAGGCCTGTGACGTCACACGATTGGGCAAAAGCTCGAGCCAGTCCCTAGCGACCATTGGGTATGTGTCGAGCTTCGCAAGTCACCCTAAGCGACATGCAATCGTCGACGGCGCCAAAGCGTGGCGCCTATCTGATCCATACGATCAACGAATTTAGGGTTCTTCTGACTGCGCTTCGTCGCTCGCTGACCCTGGCTCTTGCACGTACTCCATCAAGTCTGAGACGTTGCAGTTGAAATAGCTGCAAAGTTGCCACGTCCGATCATCTGAGTAGATTCAAGAGATACTGACCGTAGCCATTCTTTTGCAATGGGGTGGCCAGCGCGCCTAATTGCTCCGCGTCGATCCAACCCTGTCTAAACGCGATTTCTTCTGGACAAGACACTTGCAGCCCTTGGCGTTTTTGCAAGGTGGCGATGAAGCTGGCGGCTTCAAGCAAGCTGTCATGGGTGCCCGTATCCAACCACGCATAGCCACGCCCCATGATCTCCACGTTGAGTTGCTGTTGCGCCAGGTAGCGTTTGTTCACGTCGGTGATTTCGAGTTCGCCACGGGGCGAGGGCTGGATGTCAGCGGCAATGTCACAGACTTGTTGATCGTAGAAATAAAGGCCGGTTACGGCATAGTTGCTTTTTGGGGTTGCGGGCTTTTCTTCGATGGAGAGCGCGCGCCGCTCCTCGTCGAAGTCCACCACACCGTAGCGCTCGGGGTCATGGACATGGTAGGCAAACACGCTGGCACCTTCGGTGCGCGCATTGGCATGGTGCAGTTGTTTGACCAAGTCGTGACCATAAAAAATGTTGTCACCAAGCACCAAGGCTGAGGGGTGATGGCCAACGAAGTCTTTTCCGATGATGAAGGCCTGGGCCAGTCCATCTGGGCTGGGTTGCACCGCATATTGGATGGACATGCCCCATTGGTGACCATCACCCAAAAGCTCAGCAAATCGCGGCGTGTCTTGTGGGGTACTGATCAACAGCACCTCACGAATGCCTGCAAGCATCAAGGTGCTCAATGGGTAGTACACCATCGGCTTGTCATAAATGGGCATCAATTGTTTGGACACCGCCTGGGTGACGGGATACAAACGGGTGCCTGAGCCTCCAGCGAGGATGATGCCTTTGCGCGCATTGTTCATGGTGTTGCCTGACGTGATTCAAACAAGCTCAGCGCGAGCGTGCATGCAAGTTTGAGACTGGATGGTGTGAGCCTTGTGAATGAGCGATCGTTCTTTCTCCAAAGCGTCAGCTGACTTGGCTCGCATTATTCACGAGGGAAAGGTTCAAGTCATTGCTTGGGTTGGCTCGCGGTGTGAGATTGAGCCGCCTCGCGTCGATCATTTGTCCGGTGGTTCAACCAGGCGCAAATCAGGTGGCGGCAGCTGGCGGCGTCGAGTCGCGGCGCGAACGGCATCAAATACCTCGCGAGCATCCATGTCCAGTGCGCACTCAATTGGCCATGGCTCAGGCAGGTTCAGGGCTGCGCGGATGCGGGCTTCGATGGCATGTTTCGTGCGGCCACCGTGTATGACGTGTAGATTGGGTTGCATCAAACCTCCTGGCTGGAGTCTTCATGATCGCATTGTTGAGTGAGCTTCGGGCTGATCAATCCCCCATGACGCGGCGCCATGATTATGGACAGTATCCGCGCGATATGCTGAAGTGAGTGACCGCTTTCGCGCAAGCCAAATGCGGCAAACGGCATGGCTTTTGACGACTGGGCTGCGAAAGTTTGGGTGCCCGCTGCCGATACTAGAAACATGCCTGAACTGCCCCTGAGGCCCCATGTTGATGCCCAATGAGCCCCTTTTGATGTCTCCGCTGCACGCCACAAGGCGGAGGCGGCGTGATGCCTGCGCGCTCTCGGCTGGCCTGTGGCTGGCGTGCGGCGCTTGGGCGCAAAACATCGCCAGCTTGACTGCGGACAAGCCTCGTCACGAGCCCATGCAAGCGGTTGAGGTGACTTTGAGCTTGGAGCGACCGAGCGCTGGCTGCAGTGTGGTGTTGGATGATGGCCTGGGGCATGAGCAGCGCGTGGTGGTGCGAGGCGCTAACGCACACAGCACGTTTCGCTACGCGCAAGATGGGCGTTATCGCGTGCGTGCACAAGGCAAGCCGGGGTTTGAAGGCTATGACTTGTTCATGGCCTGTGAGGGTCAAGCGAACTTGACTGTGGTCATCGAGTCCAAGGCCAACCGCGCGAAACGCTTGGCGGCCGAGGCGGCGGCGAAAAAGGCGGCCGAAGCGCGGGCTCAGGAGCTTGCGGCGCAACAAGCTGCGCAGGCGCAAGCCGCCGAAGAGGCCAAGCGCGAAGCCGAACGCGCCGACATTGAGCGCCAAAAAGCCGCCTTAGAAGCGGCGGCGCGACAACGTGCCGTCGATTTGGAAAAGCGTAAACAAGAGGCCCGCGCAGAATTGGCTGCAGCGAAAGCCTTGGCCAAGAAGCAAGCCGAGCAAACGCCCTTGGATCGCATCAAGGCGCTGTTCGCCAAAGAGGCGCCGGCGGCGCCCGCTCAGCCAGCTGGTCCAAGTGCGACGGAGGCGCCGCCACCGAGCAAGCCACCAAGCGGCGGCTGAGTAGCACAGTCTGTCGCATGGGGTGAGTAGGCGCAGCTGGGCGAGCGCTAAAATCTGCGCGTTGATTGAAACAACGACGTTTCTCAGGGCGAGGTGAAACTCCTCACCGGCGGTATTTGTGGCCTGCCGCCACAAGAGCCCGCGAGCGCTCAAGGCCAAAGCCTTGAGGTCAGCAGACATGGTGCGATGCCATGGCCGACGGTCACAGTCCGGATGAAAGAGCAACGTGATGCGGGCGCAGCCATGGCGATGGGCTGCGTGGCCGCGCATTGTGCGCCCCAGAGAACTGTCGAGTTCAGTGCTTGAGCCGATTTTCTTTTGCGAGGACCACATGTCTGAATTCCAATTTGCCTCAATTCCCGAGCTGGTCGAGGAGATCGCGGCGGGCCGCATGGTCATTCTGGTCGATGACGAGAGCCGTGAAAACGAGGGCGATGTCGTGCTTGCCGCTGACATGGTGACGCCCGAGGCCATCAATTTCATGGCCCGCTTTTGCCGGGGTTTGATTTGTTTGACCCTCAGCGGTGAACGCTGTGACGCCTTGCAGTTGCCGCCCATGGTGCCACGCAACGGCACCAAGCACGGCACCGCATTCACCGTCTCGATTGAAGCGGCAGAAGGCGTGGATACGGGGATTTCAGCGGCTGACCGTGCGCGCACGATTCAAGTGGCTGTCGACCCTGCTTCCACCGCCGCATCTTTGGTTCAACCGGGTCACGTGTTCCCCTTGCGCGCCGCCGCCGGTGGTGTGTTGATGCGCGCCGGGCACACCGAGGCGGGTTGCGATTTGACGCGCATGGCAGGGCTGCAGCCCGCGTCCGTGATCTGCGAGATCATGAAGGACGACGGCACCATGGCGCGGCTCCCTGACTTGATCGAGTTTGCCCAGACCCACGGTTTGAAGCTCGGCTCGATCGCTGACCTGATTCAGTACCGCAGCGAGCGTGAGAAGCTGGTGAACTTGCTGGGACAACGTTCGCTCCACACCGAGCAGGGCGAGTTTGAGTTGCGCACCTACAGCGACGACCTGGGTGGTGTGCATTTGGCGCTCAGTGTGGGGCAGTGGGGTGCGGATGAGCAAGTCATGGTGCGCGTGCATGAGCCCGTCTCGGTCTTGGATGTGTTGGATATAGACGCCCAGGGGCACTCTTGGCCATTGACCGCTGCGATGCGCGAAATTCAAGCCAACGGCAAAGGCGTGGTGTTGCTGCTCAACGCCGCCGAAGGCGCTGAACACATGTTGCGCGCCGCTCAAGGCGCCGCAGCCGCACCGCGTGAATTGAACCCAGAAACCGCGTGGCGCACTTTTGGCATTGGCTCACAAATTTTGCTGGACATGCAGGTGCACCACATGCAGGTCTTGGGCAACCCCCGCCGCTTCCCCAGTCTGGGCGGCTTTGGTTTGCATGCCGATGACTTCAAGCCCTACCAAGCGCCTGTGTGATGGGCGAGCGGCTTCGGGCCCAGCGTGTCGCGCTGGCCAAGCGGCGCCATGCCGTGGCGTTCATCAAGGCGCCGGGTTGAGCGCCTGATCGCGTGCGCGTTGCGCAAACTCTGCGCGCAAGGCCTTGAGCTTCTCCCGCGGGTCTTCGCGCGTGGTGGCTTCGTCCAAAGCCATTTCTTTGATGAAGCGGCTGGGCGTTCCGGCGACGGTGTCGCGCCCTTTTTTCCGCCTTTTCAACCAAGTGACACTGAGTGTGCGCTGGGCACGGGTGATGCCGACGTACATCAAGCGACGCTCTTCTTGGATGCGTTGCGCCAAAACTTCCGCAGGCGTGTCGTCGTCGACGTCTGAGCGAAAGGGCAGCAAACCCTCATTGACGCCAACCAACACCACGTGGGGCCACTCCAGGCCTTTGGCCGCGTGTAAGGTGGACAGCGTGACCACGTCTTGGTCTTGCTCGCGATCCGACAGGGTCGACAGCAGGGCGACCGATTGGATGACCTCCAGCAGCGATTTGCTGGGCGTGCTGGTCACCACGCCAGCGGTGTCGTCGGTGGCGCCGCCGCAACGGCCGGCCATCCAGTCAACAAACTCCATGACGTTTTTCCAGCGCGCAGCGGCAAGTTTGTCGTTGTCTTCTTGATCGAACAAGTAGCGCTCATAGCCCATGTCTTTGAGCCATTGGCGCATGAAGTCACCCGCTTGCTCGGCTCCCTTGATGTGGCGCGCGTTGTATTCGGACTCATTCAGGAAGCGTCCAAACTCGTGCAAGCTACCCACGCCGCGCGCTGACAAGGCGGTGTGGATCGATTGCGAGAACAAGGCGTCAAACATGCTCAGGCGATGCGCCGTGGCAAAACTGCCCAACTGCGCCAGGGTTTGATGCCCGATGCCGCGTTTGGGTGTGGTCACCGCCCGCAAAAATGCGGGGTCATCGTCGTTGTTGGCCATCAAGCGCAGCCAGGCGCAAATGTCTTTGATCTCAGCCCGGTCAAAAAAGCTTTGACCGCCTGAGACCTTGTAGGGGATTTGTGCTTTGCGAAGGGCTTGCTCGAACACACGCGCTTGGTGGTTGGCCCGATAAAGAATCGCAAAGTCGCTCAAGGCGCGGTGCGGCGAGTTGGCGCGCAGACTTTGGATGCGCGCCACCGCACGCTCGGCCTCGTGCTCATCGTTGTCGCAAGCGACAACGCGCACAGGCTCGCCTTCGCCCAGCTCTGAAAACAAGGTTTTCTCGAACAGCTTGGGGTTGCTGGCGATCACCGCGTTGGCGGCCCGCAAGATGGCGCTGGTGGAGCGGTAATTTTGTTCGAGCTTGATCACCTTCAGTGCTGGAAAGTCCTGCGGTAACTTGCGCAGGTTGTCTAGCGTGGCGCCGCGCCAGCCATAAATGGACTGGTCATCATCACCCACCGCCGTGAAGCTGGCGCGCGCGCCGACCAAGAGCTTGAGCAAGTCGTATTGCACGGCGTTGGTGTCTTGGTATTCGTCGACCAGCACATGACCCAAGAGCTGTTGCCAGTGCTCACGCACGTCGCTGTGTTCGCGCAAAAGTTTGAGCGGCAAGCCAATCAAGTCATCAAAGTCCACCGCTTGGTAAGCCGCCAGGCGCTCTTCGTAGCGTTGCATCAAAACTGCCAATGCCCGCTCGTCTTCGCCTTTGGCTTGTTGCATGGCTTCGGCGCTGGTCCAACCTGCGTTTTTCCAGTTGCTGATGCCCCATTGCCATTGGCGCACCGTGGCCGCATCGGTCGTGGCGCCACAGTCTTTCAAGATGCCGACCACGTCGTCGGCGCTCATGATGGAAAACTGTGGCTTCAAGCCCAAGACCTCGCCATGTTCGCGCAACATGCGCACACCCAAGGCGTGAAAGGTCGAGATGGTGATCTCTTGCGCAGGGCGCCCGACCAAGCCTTTGGCGCGTTCACGCATTTCTGCAGCGGCCTTGTTGGTGAAGGTGATGGCGGCGATGCGTTGCGGTGACAGGCCTTTTTGAATCAAGTGCGCCATCTTGTGCGTGATGACCCGTGTTTTGCCAGAGCCTGCGCCAGCCAGCACCAGCGAGGGGCCGTCGATGTGATGGACGGCTTGGAGTTGGGCAAGGTTCAGGCCAGAGGACATGGGCGGCGAGGGTCAAAACGCAGAGGAAGCGGCGATCATACGCAGCCCGGGTCAGTGGTCACTTTGTCGCCACGAAGACCTTGGTAACCCGCTGCCGAGTGGGTCAAGCGCGCCCCGCCTGCGACAATGCGCACATGATTGAAATCCTCTGGGTCACCACGCCATTTTTCGCTTTGGTGGCGGCTGGCTTTTGGGCCACGCAAAGTGGACGCTTGGGCTTGGCTGCGATTCCGGGGCTGAACAACTTCGTGTTGTATTTCGCGCTGCCTTGTTTGCTGTTTCGCTTTGGGGCTACGACCGATGTGCAGCAGTTGTTGGATCCAGCCGCGGCCTTGCTCTATGGCGGCGTGGCCGTGGTGATGGTTGCGCTGGCTTTGGGTTTGACGTTAGGCGGGCGGGTGCGCTGGAAAGATGGGGCGCTCGGCGCCTTGGTGGCCACTTTTCCCAACTCGGGTTTCATGGGCGTGCCCTTGCTGATTGGCTTGCTGGGCAAGTCCATGGCAGCGCCGGTGATTTTGAGCATCTCGATTGACATGGTGTTCACCTCGTCGGTGTGTATTGCCCTGTCGCAATTGGACGGTCACGGCTTGCGCGATGTTGGCGCTGCGTTGCGCAAAGCCCTGCGCGGTGTGGCGGGCAACCCGATGGCGTGGTCTATTTTGTTAGGCGGTGGTTTTTCTGCACTGGGCTGGCACTTGCCCGGCCCGGTGGAAAAGACGGTGTGGATGTTGGCCGACGCCGCTTCGCCAGCGGCTTTGTTCACCATCGGTGCGGTGCTGGCACGCGGTCACATGCAAGACCGAGGGCGCGGCCAATGGGATGGTGTGTGGACCGTGGTCTGGTTGAAGTTGCTGGTGCACCCATTGCTGATTTTGGCTGTGGGTTTGTGCATGATGCGTTTGGGCATCGACTTGTCCGCATCGACCATGACCACGCTGGTCATGGTCGCCGCGCTGCCCAGTGCGTCCAATGTGTCCTTGCTGGCCGAGCGCTTTGAGGCCGACAGTGCGCGCATCGCCCACATCATCTTGGCGACCACGGTGATTGCTTTCGCGTCGTTTTCAGCCGTGGTTTACGTGCTCACCCGGGTGCTGCACTGAGCACCAGCCGCGCTCAAATGCTCAAAGGGTCGACGTCGATGGCCCAGCGCACCACGCCGCGCCCGCTGGTGCCACGTTTGAGCGCATGCAGCGTTTCGCCGGCCGCACTCAGCAGGTGTTGAAGCTTGGCGCGCGAGTCGGCTTCCAGCAGCATCTGAGCGCGCTCGATGTTGGCCACTTTGGCCATGGCCATGGGCACCACCGGAAAACAAGTGACGTCGAGTTGTTGGGCGGCGTCCCACATGCTTTGGCGTGCGGCCAGCAAAAACGTTTGCGCCTGTGCTTGCGTTTTGGCCTCGGCGCGCAGCAGGGCTTGGAACACAAAAGGCGGCAACCCAGCCACCTGGCGTTGCGCCAGTTCGTCTTGTGCGAAGCGTGCGTAATCGTGGTCGCGCAGCGCAGCAAACAAGGGGTGATCGGGTGACCAAGTTTGCACCCAGAGTTCTGGCGCTTGTGCTTGTTGGGCGTCCCGGCCAGCACGTCCACCAGCTTGCATGAGCAGGGCAAACAGGCGCTCGGGTGCGCGGAAATCGCTGGCGTACAAAGCACTGTCCGGGTTCAGGGCAGCGACCAAGCCGATGCGTCGAAAGTCGTGGCCCTTAGCGACCATCTGCGTACCGACCAAGATGTCGACTTCGCCCGTGTGCACCGCTTGCAGTTGGGCCGATAGCGTTTCGCCGTTGGGCGCGGTGTCGGCGTCGATGCGTGCGATGCGCAACGGCGTGCCGTCGCAGCGACGCATATCGCCCAACAATTGCGCCACGTGTTCTTGCAGCTGTTCTGTGCCTTTGCCCACAGGCGCGATGTCTTGGTCGCCGCAGTCGGGGCAGGCCCGGGGAACCGATTGCGACGCGCCACAGTGGTGGCAACGCAGGCTGCGGTCAATTTTGTGAAAAACCCGAAATGCAGAGCAATTGGGGCACTGGCTTTTCCAAGCGCAAGCGCCACACGACAAAACTGGCGCGTAGCCCCGGCGGTTGAGTAGCAGCAAGCATTGCTCGCCTGCGTCGACGCGGGACGCGATGGCCGCCAACAAAGGCGGCGACAAGGTGGCTTTGGCGGGCTGGCGTTGCATGTCAACCAAACGAAGGGCGGGCCATGCTGCGCCGCCCATGCGCTCAGGCATGTCCACGCGCAGGTAACGTCCCGTTTGCGCGGCATGCCAAGTTTCCAAAGCGGGCGTGGCGGAACCGAGCACCACTGCGCAAGGGCGCTGCTGCGCCCGAGCGCGGTAAATCGCCAAGTCGCGCGCAGAAAAGCGTGAGCCGTCTTGGCTTTTGTAACTGGGGTCGTGTTCCTCGTCGACGATGACCAAGGCCAAGCTCGGCAAGCTGGCAAACACCGAGACGCGTGTGCCCAAGACGATGCGTGCTTGTCCGAGGTGCGCGCGCAGCCAGTGCTTCAGGCGCTGCGCAGGCGTGAGGCCACTGTGCAGCACAGCCAGGGCTTGGTCACCGAAGCGTGCTTCAAAGCGGGCGATCAATTGGGGCGTGAGGTTGATTTCGGGCACCATGACCAAGACTTGTGCGTCCGCCTGTTGTGCCAGCACACGCTGTGCAGCTTGCAAATAAACCTCGGTCTTGCCACTGCCCGTGGCGCCAAACAGCAGCACTGGGCGGTCTGCGCTCGCGATGGCCTCCAGCGCCGCGCGCTGATCCTTGGTCAAGGTTTGGCCAAGCGTCGGGGTGGGCGAGGCGGCATCGACATGGTCTATTTTTTTCAGGCGTCTGGCCAGTTGCACGCCGTCCAAGTCGCGCAAGGCGGGAGGCAAGGCTGCCATGGCCACCTCACTGGCACTGCGCTGGTAATAGCGTGCCGCGAAGCTGATCAGTTGACGCCAGTCGGCGCTCAACGGCGGCAGTGCGTCTAAGACCTCCTCGATGCCTTTGATGCCATCGATGGGAAAGTCGCTGGGCGCCTGTGTTTGGGTTGCCGTGACGACCCCAAGCACTTGGCGCGTCCCCAGCTTGACGCGCACCAAATGGCCTGCTGCGAGGTGTTGGTCGCAGCGGTACGTGAGCGCCGCTTGCAAGCCGCTGTGTCTGGGCGTGCTGACCCAGACTTGCGCCCATATGGGTTTAGTCAGATTGGCGGCGGCAGTGGCGGGCATGGGGTGGCTTAGCGTCGGTTTTCAATGCGTTTTTTTCAAAATTTGGCTAAGTGATTGATTTGCCGGGGCTTATCCGAGTCATTCAAAGGGTCTGTGGATAACTTTGTGGATGAAGTCTGAAAATCGATGCCAAACCATTGAAATGTGTCGCTTTGGTCACTTTGCCTTATTTTTGAGCAAACTCAAATTGCCTTTGAAATCAATAACTTGCTTTCATGATTCGCGCAAAAGGCAGGTCATGAACCCCGCAGCGCATCGCGCAAGCTGGAACCGATTTTGTGTGCACAACCTCGGTGCAGCCCCGAAATTTTCGCAAGCCAAAGTGTTCAAAACACCGCCGTTTCGCAGTGAACGGTCTTCAGACGTGGCGCATCTGCGCAGAGTAGTTGTGTACGGTGTCCACCAGCACTTGGACATGCTCCGGTGGGGTGAATTGGTTGATGCCATGTCCCAAGTTGAAGATGTGGGTGGGGCCCAGACCATCGCCTTGGTGTGGGGTGCCGAAGGCTTCCAACACACGTACCGCCTCAGCCGCGACTTGCTCTGGACCGGCGAACAGCGCCATGGGGTCCAGATTGCCTTGCAGTGCATGGCTATCCCCGACCAGTGCGCGGGCTTGACCCAGGTTCACGGTCCAATCCACGCCCAGCGCATTGCAATCAAGGCTTTGCATGTCTGCAAGCCATTGGCCACCGCCTTTGGTGAACACGATGCTGGGGATGGTCTGGCCCGCGTGTGTCTGGTGCAGTTGAGACAACACACGGCGGGTGTAGTCCAGGCTGAACGATTGGAAGGCACCATCGGCCAGCACCCCGCCCCAACTGTCAAACACCATCACGGCCTGAGCACCCGCCTCGATCTGGGCGTTGAGGTAAGCCGCGACTGCGTCGGCGTTGACCGCCAAGATGCGGTGCATCAAATCGGGCCGCTGGTACATCAGGGTTTTGACCGCTCGGTAATCGCTGCTGCTGCCGCCCTCAACCATGTAACAGGCCAGGGTCCAGGGGCTGCCTGAAAAGCCAATCAAGGGCACACGGCCATTCAAGGCGCGCCGAATCGACGTCACCGCGTCGAACACGTAACGCAACTTGTCCATGTCCGGCACAGCCAGCGCGGCGACCGCTGCTTCGTCACGAACATGGCGCTCAAATTTGGGCCCCTCGCCCGCCACAAAGTCCAGCCCCAGACCCATGGCGTCGGGCACAGTCAGGATGTCTGAAAACAAAATCGCCGCGTCCAGACCGTAGCGGTCGATGGGCTGCAACGTGACTTCCGTCGCAAAGTCGGTGTTGGTGGCCAGGCCCATGAAACTACCGGCCTGAGCGCGTGTGGCGCGGTATTCGGCCAAATAGCGTCCGGCTTGGCGCATCAGCCAAACGGGGGTGTGGGGCGTGGCTTGGCGCAGACAGGCGCGCAAGAAACTGTCATTTTGAAGTGGTGCAAACATAAGAGGCGATTATCGGGCCTGCAATGCCTTCA
Source organism: Burkholderiaceae bacterium (assembly GCA_023268425.1). GTDB lineage: Bacteria > Pseudomonadota > Gammaproteobacteria > Burkholderiales > Burkholderiaceae_C > RS62. The sequence goes on from JALRFN010000159.1 coordinate 11,601, forward strand.
ACAATTGCGAAGCACTCAGCAGTTCCGACAAAACCACCACGGCTTGCCCAGGGTGGTAAACCGCGTAGGTCGGGACGCCGTTGCGCTGGAGCGCATTGAGGGCTTGGGTGATGGCGGGGTCGTGTTGCGTCCAATCCGCACGCAGCCGCACCCACCCCCCTTGCGCGAAGGCCTCCAGCACCGCGGGGTCGCGCATGGCACCCAGCTCGTTGACTTGGCAGGTCACGCACCATGCGGCGGTGAAGTCGACAAACACGCGCTGCTGCGCGGAGATCGCCGCACGCTCGCGTTCGGGACTCCACGCTTGCCAGCCGTCGGCACTGGCGGTGACGTTGATTTGCGCTTGGCGGGTTTGGGTCGCCAAGGGCCAAAGGCTGATGGCGCTGGTGGCAATGACCAAGTAGGCCACGGCGCTCAAGAGCCGGTGGCCTGCCGCGCGCTTGAGCATCCAGAAACCAAACGCCAGCCCGACCAGCATCAGCAACAGGGCTGCAGCACCGTGGATGCCAGACTGTTGGCCTAACACCCACAGCAGCCACACCACGGTGGCGAGCATCGGGAAGGCCATCAGCTCGCGAAACGTTTGCATCCATGCGCCAGGCCCGGGCAACAAACGACTCAACACGGGGAACCAGCTGATGAGCAGGTAGGGTAAAGCCATGCCCAGTCCCACTGCAGCAAACAACCCCAGTGCCTGCGCTGTAGGTAGGGTGATGGCAGCGCCGAGCGCGGCGCCCATGAACGGCGCCGTGCAGGGTGAGGCTACGGCTGTTGACAAGACGCCCGACCAAGCCGCGTCGGCCACCGGGTGACGCAAGCGCAAGCCAGCCCAGCGGCCTGGCAGCAGGTGCGTCACTTCAAACCAACCGAATAGGTTGAGCGCAATCAAGGTGAACAGTACCGCCAAAATCGCAACCGTGGCCGGGTGCTGTAACTGAAACCCCCAGCCCACCGCCTCGCCCGCGCTGCGCAAGCCCAACAACAAAGCGGCCAAAGCCACAAACGACGCGACCACGCCAGCCGTGTAAGCCAAGCCGCTGGCGCGGTGCACGCGCACATCGTCGTTTTGCGCGAATGCCAAGATCTTGATGGCCAAGACGGGGAAGACGCAGGGCATCAGGTTGAGCAGCATGCCGCCCAGCAGCGCCAGGCCCAGGCTGAGCCAATAAGTGGTGGGCGTGTTGGTGGTTCTGGTGGTGCCGCTGGGCTGTTGGGCCAGCGCGGCTTGGAGGGCCGGTGGCACACGCGCAGGTGTGACCTCGGGCCAAGGGCCCTGCATGGTGGCTTGAAGGCGCAAGCCTGCTGGGGTGTTTTCGCCGTGGGCAGCATCTGCTTTGGCCAGCACCCAATGTACGTGCTCTGGTGACAGCTCGCGGTCCGGGTTCAGGGGCAGGCGGGCTTGCCACTGGTCACCTTGCCATTGCTGTGTCCACGCTGCACCCGGGACAATCAAATTCGCCACTTCAGGAAACGCCTCTAACGATGCGCCGCGCCAAGGCTCTGGCACCCCATTGGCTTGCAGCAACAGCTCGGAACCGTCGATGCGCATGTGTGCGTCCAAGCCATGATCCATCGGCAAACGCTGCTGGTGGCGCTCAAAAACAAATGCGTCTTCATTGATGATCTGCCCTGGGGACAGCTTGAGCGTGAGGTCGGCGTGTTCCGGGATGCACTCCGTGCGGCAGGCCAGCCAATCCACACTGGCGCGCACTTGAATGTCTCCGCCCTGGGGCAACTGGTTGATTCGTACCGGGGCGGCGAGCAGGACGCTGCCGTCATAGCCGTAGTTGCCCAAGGGCCCCAGGGTGAATTTCTTGGGGGTGGGCCATTGCAAAGTGCCTGCTTGCCAATGCTCAGGAAGTTGCCACTGGATGTCCGTGGGGATGCCCGATTCGCCCGAGTTTTGCCAGTAGGTGTGCCAATTGGCTTGGTGGGTGATTTCCACGCCTAACCACAAGGGCGCACCGATGGCAAGCCCTTGTGGTGCATGGGCGATCAAACGGGCGCTGGTTTGTGGGCTGACATAGTGGTCTGCACGGGCGGTGGCTTTGGGAGCGCCAGTCGGTGACCATTGCGCCCACGCGTTCCAGGGACCAAGCAATCCCAAGCCAATCAACAACAACAGGCGCTTGAACATGCAGACTCCAAAAGAAAGGAACTCAGACCTTGAGCGGTGCCGAAAGTTTCGCAGCGGTCACTATATAAGCATGGGCTAATGCCCGGCGCCCCCAAAGGGTGGCGGCGAAGCCCGCTAAGATGCGTCACATGACGCTTTCACCCACCTCTCGCTGGCGCCGTTGGGCGGATTTGAGTTCGCACGCTTTGGCTGGTGAAATCTCACAAGCCGTGGTGGTGATGCCGGTCGCTGCCACCGAACAGCACGGGCCGCACTTGCCATTGTCTGTGGACAGCGATTTGGCTGAGGGCATTTTGCGTTTGGCGTCTGAGCGCTGGAGTGGAACCGCGCCAGTGTTGCAACTGCCTTTGCAAGCGGTGGGGTTCAGCGCCGAGCACCTGGGATATGCTGGGACATTGAGCTTGTCCTCGCCCACGCTGATTCGCTTGTGGACCGAGTTGGGCGAATGCGTGCATGCCAGTGGCGCGCGCAAATTGCTGATCTTCAATACCCACGGCGGGCAGGTCGGCGCGCTTGATCTGGTGGCCCGGGACTTGCGCCAGCGTTTGGGGCTTTTGGTGGTGAGCAGCAGTTGGTTTCAGCTGCCATTGGGTCACGCCATGGCGCCGTTTGATGCGCACGAGCAGCGTTTTGGCGCGCATGCTGGACAGATTGAGACCGCGATGATGCTGGCGCTCAGGCCCGAGTGCGTCGACATGCAGCAAGCACAAGCCTTCGCTTCGAGCAGTGAGGCTCGCGCCGCGAGCTTGCCAGTGCTGGGCAATGGTCGCAGCGCCAAATTGGCGTGGATAGCGGGCGATTTAAACCCCGAGGGCGCCGTGGGCAATGCAGCGGGCGCCACTGCCGCGCAAGGTCAGGCCCTGTTGGAGGCAGCAGCTGACGGGCTGGTGGCGTTGGTGCAAGACATGCACCGCATCGACGCGAAAACCACCCTACCCATTTGAGGCTGGGGCCAATCCTTTTTAAGCGGCGTTGGTGTAGTCGATGTAGCCTCGGTCGCCGCCGCCGTAAAACGTCGCGCGGTCATAGGGCGTCAGCGGCAAATCATCGGCTAAGCGGCGCGGCAAGTCTGGGTTAGAAATGAAATAGCGGCCAAAGGCGATGGCGTCGGCGTGGCCCTCGGCGACCGTGGTCATGGCTTGTTCGCGCGTGAAGTTGCCAGCGGTGATCAAGCCGCCTCGCCAAAGTGGGCGAAAGAGCTCGCAAGCGCTGGGCACGTCCGCATGGTTCACCTCGCGTTGGCCGGCGCCACTGGCGCGTGGTTCGATCAGGTGCAGGTAGGCGAGTCCCATGGGGTTGAGTTGCTCGACCATGTGGGTGTACAGGGGCATGGGATCGTCCTCACCGCTGGTGTTGGCCACACCGAAGGGCGACAGGCGGATGCCCACCCGATCCGCGCCCCAGATCTCAACCACCGCGCGCGTCGCCTCCAGTGGCAAGCGGCAGCGATTTGCAATGCTACCGCCGTAGGCATCGTCGCGCTGGTTGCTGCGGCTTTGCATGAATTGCTCCAACAAATAGCCATTTGCGGCGTGTACCTCCACACCATCGAAACCAGCTTCTTGGGCGTGTTGCGCGGCGCGTCGATAGTCGTCGACGATGCCTGGCAACTCGTCGGTGCGCAGGGCGCGCGGCGCTTCGAGCGGTGAACGGGTGAAGTCCGCGGTGATCGCGTCACCTTGCGCTGCAATGGCGGAGGGGCCGACAGGCAAAGCACCGTTCGCTTGGTGCGAACGATGAGAGATGCGGCCCACATGCCAAAGTTGCAAAACAATGCGTCCGCCTTGCTCGTGAACCGCGTCGGTGACGCGACGCCAGGCCCGCACTTGTTCCGCGCTGTAAATGCCGGGTGACGCGGGAACGCCTTGGCCTTGCTGCGAGATCTGAGAGGCTTCGCTGATGATGAGTCCACCGGCTGTGGCCCGCTGTTGGTAGTAAGTCGCGGCAGATGCACTTGCGGCATGCGATGGCACCTCTGCGCGCATGCGCGTCAACGGGGCCATCACGACGCGGTGAGAAAGATCAATGGCGCCCAAGCGCAAAGGTGTGAACAATGGGTTGGTCATGATGTTGTGTGATTCAGGCATAGGTGTGTAATGCGCCGTCTGCAATGGCGTCGAGGTGCGGCAATGCGTTGAATGTCATGAACTTCAATCGCTTTGGCGTGATGCGCATTTCACAGACGGCGGTGTTGCGGATTTGGTAGTTCAGTTCGATGGTGGTCTCCGGCATGGTCGCGAGCAAATGCCCCACCAATGTCGAAATCGGGCCGCCACTGCTGACCAACAAAACGTTTTGCTTGACGTGGTGCTGGCAAATCTCGCGGGCGACTGAAACGATGCCTGCAACAAAGTCTTGATAGCTGGGCATACCCTCTGGCGCTACCGTGCCGTCCATCCACTGGCGCAAGCCGTCGCGCAAAATGCGAAAGTGCTGTTTGAAGCCCTCAGGCGTGTCGCGAGGTGGCAAAGGAGAGGCATGGGTCGCTGCGATCACCGCATGGCTGTCGTATTCGTTGAGCTCAGGTCGCACATGGGTGGGCACACCCAATTGGAGCCCCGCATTGATGCCTGCGAAGGTTTGTGCGTGGCGCCTGAGGCTACCGAGGAAAACGGCATCAAAGGACTGTCCTCTGCTGGCCCAATACGTGCCCAAGCGTTCGCTTTGGCTCTTGCCAAGGGGGCTGAGTTGGTCATAGTCATCGGCCAAAAATGACGCCTGGCCGTGGCGCACAATCGTGAGTGTTCCCATGGCCGAATTCTTGTCTTGGCGAGGGGTGCAAAGCGTCGCCGTTGCGACGACGAGCGACCGATGGTCGTTTGTTGCGCGCGTGCCGAGAACAGGACGGAACATCGTGAGGCGGCTGACATCTGGCTGAGAGGCTGCTCTGGCTCGGGCTGAGCAGCTCTAGTTAAACAGGCCCTGGATGCCAAACGGGGGCGTCCTTGGGCAGCGCAAGAAATAAATGCAGGTGTCGAGCCAAAAGGCGGCGAAACTCATGTAGACTTCGCCCCCTTCCAGAGGTGCTGTCCGGTAACCACGGCGGCGCAGTTGGATGAGAGTCTAAGAACCTTAAAAAATATTTTTGGGGTTTGTTCGAGCCGAGAGATTTTTCGGTATAGAATACAAGGCTTCGCTGCTTGGTGCGGTGTTCGGGTAAACCCGGATGTGTTTTGAGTGCTTCGAAAAATACTTCAAAATATTTTCAAGGTGCTTCAAAAAACGTGCTATAGTAGAGGGCTTCGCTGATCGCGGCGGAGTTCAAAAAAAGGTTCGTTAACAAATTACAGCCGATAAGCGTGGGCGTTTGAAGTTGGCAAGTGCTGACAGATTCTTCGGAATCAAAACGCTCACAAAACAGTTTGATCGGATGTGGGGCTTCAGAAATTTTTGCTTCAGGGTCTTCACGTTCGATCCCCTGCACAATGTGGTGT
>JALRFN010000426.1 GCA_023268425.1 Burkholderiaceae bacterium
ACACGGCAGACGGCGCATTGACCCCAGTCGCAGGCTGGCGCGGCCAGCCCACCTTGGTCAATTTTTGGGCCACTTGGTGCCCACCCTGTGTGGAAGAAATGCCCATGCTGGACAGCTTTTACGCACAGCACGCAGGGCGTTGCCACGTGCTGGGCTTGGCGATTGATCAAGCGGCAGCCGTCCGGAGCTTTTTGAACAAACAAAGCATCCGTTACCCCATCTTGCTGGCAGGAACACAAGGCTTGGCGCTCACCAAAGTCATGGGCAATGAGGGCGGCGGTCTGCCTTTTTCGGTGTTTTTAAATGCATCTGGCGCCATTTCGCATGCGAAAGTTGGGAAGTTGCACGAATCAGATTTGACCGAGTGGATCAAGCGCTGGGGTTGAACCGAGACTGATTCCCAAGCACTCACCGGACCCTTAGACATCAAATTCAAAGTTATTTGCTGTTTATTTAGATCAACTTTCAGCAACTGAACTTATTTCTGAATTGTCGATGCTTAACCTGTGTTTCGAGCTACACTGCAAGCACTTGAAAAATTCAATGCAATAGCTGAAAGTTGAGCGACGTTAACAACAAAGACGCCGTCAGCCCAGCCACCAACCGGATGTGAACAGCATGGACCTGCGCAAGCTCAAAACACTCATCGACTTGGTCTCCGAGTCCAACGTCTCTGAACTCGAAATCACGGAAGCCGAAGGCAAGGTGCGCATCGTCAAGAGCGCACCTCAAGCCACCCTGGTGCACACCAGCAGCCCGGCCCCCACTCCCGTGGTTGCGGCGCCAGCTGCCCCCGCGAGCGCAGCAACTCCGGCCAGCGAAGCCGCAGCACCCATGGTGCCTGCGGCCAGTGGCCACGAGGTCAAGTCTCCCATGGTGGGCACCTTCTACCGCTCGCCCACCCCTGGCGCAGACCCGTTTGTGGAGGTGGGCACCAGCGTGAAGGTCGGCGATCGCCTGTGCATCATCGAAGCCATGAAAATCCTCAACGAAATCGAAGCAGATCGCGCTGGCGTCGTCAAAGCCGTACTGGCGCAAGACGGCGAAGCGGTGGAGTATGGTCAGGCCATTTTCATCATCGAATAAGCAGCTGCGGTTGCCACATGTCGCCGCTGGCGTCGCGCGTGCAGCCAAGCCTCCATCGATAAGCGGACACTCGCATGTTTAAAAAAATCTTGATCGCCAACCGAGGCGAGATCGCATTGCGCATCCAACGCGCTTGCCGTGAGATGGGCATCCAAGCCGTCATGGTGTATTCCGAAGCCGACCGCGACGCCAAGTACGTCAAATTGGCCGATCAGGCGGTGTGCATCGGACCTGCCGCGTCCGCGCGCAGCTACCTGAACATGCCGGCGCTGATTTCGGCAGCTGAGGTGACCGACGCCGAGGCCATCCACCCTGGCTACGGCTTTTTGAGTGAAAACGCTGACTTTGCCGAACGCGTGGAAACCAGTGGCTTCACCTTCATTGGCCCAACTGCGGCCTCGATTCGCCTCATGGGCGATAAGGTGTCAGCCAAACACGCCATGATCAAAGCTGGCGTGCCCACAGTGCCGGGCTCAGAGGGCGAATTGCCCGATGACCCCATCGAGATCCGCCGCATCGCCAAAAAGGTCGGCTACCCCGTCATCATCAAGGCCGCTGGCGGCGGTGGTGGGCGTGGCATGCGCGTCGTGCACACGGAAGCCGCGCTGATTTCAGCCGTGCAAATGACCAAGACAGAAGCGGGCACCGCCTTTGGCAACCCGGCCGTCTATTTGGAAAAATTCCTGCAGAACCCGCGTCACGTTGAAATCCAAGTCGTCGCCGACACGCATGGCAATGCCATCTACTTGGGCGAACGCGATTGCTCCATGCAGCGCCGGCACCAAAAGGTCATCGAAGAAGCACCTGCTCCCGGTATCCCGCGCCGCTTGATTGAAAAAATTGGCGAGCGCTGCGCATCGGCCTGCCGCAAGATCGGCTACCGTGGCGCCGGCACCTTCGAGTTTTTGTACGAAAACGGCGAGTTCTATTTCATTGAAATGAACACCCGCGTGCAAGTAGAACACCCGGTGACCGAACTGGTTTCCGGCGTGGACATCGTGCGCGAACAAATCCGCGTCGCAGCTGGCGAGAAGCTGTCGCTGACACAAAAGCAAGTCCAGCTTCGAGGACACGCCATTGAGTGCCGCATCAACGCCGAGCACCCCTTCAACTTCATGCCCTCGCCTGGCCGCATTGAAGGCTGGC
>JALRFN010000151.1 GCA_023268425.1 Burkholderiaceae bacterium
TGATGGTCTTGCAATTCGATCAGCAACCAAAGTAACGCCCAAAATCCTTGAGCATGCGACCAAGCTCAAGGTCGTGGGTCGTGCCGGTATCGGCGTTGATAACGTTGATAAAGAGGCAGCATCAAAGAAAGGTGTGATCGTTATGAACACACCTTTTGGCAACATGATCGACGGCCGCCTCGCGGCCGAATGGGGGCTGGCCAACCGCGTCGTGCCCGTGGATCAACTGGAGGCCGAGACCATGGCGCTGGCCCAACGCATCGCCGGTGTGCCCTCAGGCCACCTGGCCATGCACAAAATGGTGGTCAACCAAGTCATGCTCAACATGGGCCTGGAGCAAAGCCAAATGATGGCCACGGTGTTTGACGGCATCACCCGCCACAACCCCGAGGGACTTTGGTTTCGCCGCTACGCCCAAACCCACGGTTTCAAAGCCGCCGTGCAGTGGCGCGACAGTGGTGAGCCAATTCCCGAGGGACAAGCGGCGCGCGAGGCCATCCGTGCCATGGATGGCACAAGCGATACACACTGAAGCCTTGAAACTTCAGAACTTGTATTCGTAGCGCACTTGCAGCGTGCGGCCGGTGTAGTCGCCGTAGCGCAAGTCCACACCCGGGCGAGAAATGGGGTAACCCAAAGCGCGAAATGGTGGGTACTGGTCTAAAAGGTTGATCACGCGCAGATCCACCAAGTGATACGCATCGGGCTCCCAGCGCCAACCCACGTCCACGGTCGTGTAGGCGGGAACCAGTCGGCTGAGCTTGACCGGATCTACACCCTTTTGACCGTCACCCGCTCGCCACACGTTGTAATTCTCGCGGTTGCCAGACAGGTAATTGACTTGCAACCAACCCGCCCACGTCGGCCGCTCCAAGGCCAACATGAGCGAAAACTTGTCCTTGGGCACGTATTCAAAACCTGCGCCGTCCGCCACACCGAGTGTCGACACCTTGGGCTCCCCGCTGATTTGCTGTGACTCCGCACGCAGGTAATGGCTGCCTTTCCAGACCACGCGCCAGCGCCCAAGCGCAGACGGGTAGCGATACTGCAACTCGTAGTCGACGCCCTCGCGCCAGGCCTCGCCCAAGTTGTAGGGGCGGTAGGCAAAGCGCTGGGTGGTGTCGTCAATGGGTGAAATCAATCGGTCATACCACTCGCGATAGTCGTGGGTGAACTGCGCGCTGGGCACAAAAATTTGGTCTCGAATGTGCACCCGCCAAAAATCTCCCCCCAAAGACCAACGCGGACTGGGGTCGAAGCGCGCACCCAAGGTGTACTGAAGCGATGTTTCGGGCTTCAAGTCCGGATTGCCCTCGTTGTAATAGCGGCGATAAAAACTTTGGTCTAAGAATTTGTCATAAACCTGTGTGGTGGTGGTGCCCAGATAGGCCGACTGTGCAGACACCTGTGTCAAGTCGGGGGCGCGAAAGCCCGTCCCAGCCGAGCCGCGCAACAGCCAGCGCTTGTTCGGGCGCCAACGCAGGGCCAACTTTCCCGTCGTCACTTGGCCGACGTCGGAATACACGTCGTGGCGAACCTGCGCATCCACATTCAACAGCGGGGTGAGTGGCAAGTCCAATTGACCAAACGCCGCCGTGACATCGCGCGAAGCACGCAAGCTCGGGTTGCTGTCGGGGTCTGCTGGCGTGTAGGCGACCGTGGCCGTTTGATCAAAAGTGTCAGTCCGCAAGCCCTCTCGGCGCCAGGACGCCCCGACACCTAAGGCGACGTCTCCGGCGTCGGTTTGGGTGACCACCCTCGATGCCATCGCGTCCAGCGACTGAGCCGTGCTTTTGCCACGGTCTCTGGGCACGCCGGAGAAGTTCACCCCTTGCGCCAATTTGGCCAGCGTGTCCGAAGACAAGGCATCCGCGGGGGTGCTCAAGTCTTGCGCGGTCAAACCCAGTTGAGCAAAGGCTGGCGTATCCGAGGTGCGAGAACGCACCCCCGCCTCACGAAACTCCCCTGCTTGGGCACCCACGGTGTAGGCCAACTGCGTATCCCAGCCACGCCAGTCTCCTTTGACGCCAAGCGTCAATCGATACTGGTCATAGGCGTAGGCTTGGCGAATCGGCCCCAAGGGATAAGGCGCGACATAGGCAACACTGCCGTCGGCGAGGCGTTGAGACCATTTCGCGACATCGGCGCTGACCGCGTCTGCCACCAGCGATTTTTGAGACCACGCCAACTCTGCAAAAGCTGCCCAGTGCGCGTTGAGCGAATAGCGTGCCGAGCCCAGCAATTGCTTGCGATGTTGATCAGGTGTGATGCTCAAGCCATGCGATTTTTTTCGCCAGCACCCGACTTCACCGTTGAACAACACCGGCACAAAACCGCTCAGACACTGCCCCTCCACCATCGCCGCTTGCGGCGCCAGGCTGCCCTGTGTCACCGTGCCCCACACGTTGCCCGTGGGCGAGACCGTGGCTGGCCAGGCGTAACGCGAGAGATCGAAATAATTGGCTGCGTAGTAAACACCCTCAGCAGGATCTCCCACGGACGGCACGCTTTGGGTGGATTCACGGTCTGTGGTGCGCAAACCCCGAGTCTGCGAAATTGAAGCGTGAAGCTGCCAGTCCCAACCGTCACGCCTGAAGTCACCCTGCCCCACAGAAACATACGCACGCTGACCGCCCGCGCTGCCTGCGGTGGGGGCGTTCACTTGAACACCCAAACGCACGCCCTCAACATGCGCCTCGGTGATCAAGTTGATCACACCGGCCACGGCGTCAGAGCCATAGCGCGCAGACGCCCCATCGTTCATGACCTCAATGCGCTCAATGGCTTGCAACGGGACAACATCCAAATCGATGGCGTCACGATCAACCCCAAGCACGGGCCGAGAAAAATTGGGCAATCTCCGCCCATTGAGCAAGACCAAGGTGCCATCTTGAAAGCCGTGAATCGCGGCCGCCTCTGGCCCAGATTGCACAACCGAGCTGGCCACTTGCCCCAAGTGAAAACCATTGATCTGACTGGTGAGCGCCTGCACCAACTGCGCCGTGCTTTGCGCCGGGATGCGATCCAAGTCTTTGCGTTCGTAAACCAGCACAGGCAGCGAAGCCTTGCTGCGTGTCGACAAGATCGACGAACCCGTCAACGCCACGCTGTCAAACTGGCGATACTCTAATTCGGGGGCAACCACACGCATCGTTGGCAACTGAATCGTCGACTGCGCCCAAGCACCGCAGGCCGCGCCACCCCACATCCCCATCGCCAGCCAAGAGCGCAGCGAGCACCTCAAGGGGGGATGAATCGACGAAAGCAAAGTCAATGGCGTCATCTTGTTGTCCACTCAATAGATGACGAACATTGTTCAGCTTCGGAAGCAACGACAGTGCAACGCAAACCGAAGAAAGGTAAGGAATTGCAAGCTCGGCTTGCGTCGCGTCACCGAGTGCGCCGCGATTCATTCAGCGCCTGTCGCTGTGGCTTTTCGACGCCCGAATCAGCTGCGCAGGCTTAGGCGTTGGGTGGTGTCTTGCGGTGTTGCAACGGATAGCCTTTGGCCTTGTATTGCTGCCAGCGCTGGCGGCCCGAAGCAACCGCAGCTTCGTCCACGCCAATGACTTCAATCACTTTTTCAAAGGCCTCAAAACCGTCCGGCCAAGACTGCGTCAAATTCACCAACCAACCGCGCGCGGGGACTTGGTGGGCGTCATGCGCGATCGTGATGAGGCTGCGCTGCACCACCGCTGCAGGCGCATCACTGGTGCAAGCAGGCACCACGGCGGTTTTGTCCAAAGCCTGCAGCGCCTCTTCCAAGGCGCTGACCTGCGGCGCCACGCAGAGCAACACCAACGCCTGTTGCTGTTGCATGGCCTTGCGGGCCAGCCTCGCCGCATAAAGCAAAGGCTGGCTCACCTCAGAGTGAAAGTCAACCGCAGTCATGCTGCTTTCATGCAGCTTTGCTCGCACCTGCAGCGCGCTTTTTCGCCGGTGCTTTGGCACTCGCACTCGGCGCGGCTTGGGCGAGGTTCATCAAGTGCTGCATCAACAGCGGCACCGGGCGCCCAGTCGCCCCCTTGGCACCACCGCTGTTCCAAGCGGTTCCGGCGATGTCCAAGTGTGCCCACTCGTAATCGACGAACTTTTGCAAAAACTTGGCGGCCGTGATGGAACCAGCGTCGCGCCCCGCGATGTTGGGGATGTCCGCAAAATTGGATTTGAGGCCTTGGGCATATTCATCGTCCAAGGGCATGCGCCAGCAGGGGTCTTGGGCTTGATCGCCCGCCGCTTGCAAGGCATTGGCCAAGTCGTCGCTGGTGGCATACATGCCCGAGCGCACATGGCCCAAGGCGATGACACAGGCGCCCGTCAAGGTGGCGATGTCGATCACCTGACTGGGCTTATAGCGCTTGGCGTAAGTCAAGGCGTCACACAGGATCAAACGCCCTTCGGCGTCGGTGTTCAATATTTCAGGTCTCACCTTTACTAATGCCACTAG
>JALRFN010000362.1 GCA_023268425.1 Burkholderiaceae bacterium
ACGCACCCCGCTGTAGGGCACGGCGTGACCCACAGAACCGATGCGCATGGGCAAGTCGTGGTAGCCGATGGTGTGCACGCTGGACGTCTCGGTCATGCCGTAGACCTCCAAGGCCTTGACCCCAAAGCGCTGCACGTAGGCTTCAAAAACAGCAACGGGGACGGCCGATCCACCACCGGACACCACTTGCACACTGGACACGTCTGAGCCATCGTCGGGTGTCTGAATCACCGCAGCCAAACTGGTCGGAATGGCCCCAAACACCTTGGGCTTGAAGCGCTCGATCAAACGCCATGTGCGCTGCACCACTTGCGGGTGTCGCCAGCCATAAGGCGACAAGATCACCAAACAAGTGCCATTACAAAGAGGCCCCAAACCCTGGGTGAGCGCACCGCCGACGTGGAACATGGGCAAGCCACACAACATGTGCCGCCCAAAGCCGGTGTTGAGCATGGTGCCAATCACCCAGCCCTGGTAGACCTCGTTGCGGTGGCTGTGGTGCACCAGTTTGGGCACGCCTGTGGTGCCACCCGTGTGGAAGTAGCTGGCCGCGTCGTTGCTGTCGAACACCCGACCACTGTCGAGGGACTCGCTGTTATAGCGTTCAATGTGCTGGTCGAAGGCGTAGATGTGCTGCGCCGGATCGTCTGGGCCATTCACCACGATGATGGCTTTGAGGTGCGGCAGTTGCGTGCGCATGGCCTGGGCTTTTTCCCAAATCTCCAGTCCAGGCATGGGGCCCACCACCACCAACACCTTGGTGCGAGCGGCTTGCAAGATGTGCAAGGTGTGTTCGGTCGAGAGCATGCCGTTGACCGGATTCACAATGCCTGCAGCCTGCGCACCAAAATAGAGGTAATAAATCTCGGGCAGCAGCGGCATCATCAAACTGACCACGTCATCGGGGCCCACGCCCAGGTCATGCAACCAGTTGGCGGTTTGGGTGACGCGGCGCATGAAGTCGCGGTAGCTGACCACTTCGCCCGGCTCATCGGGGTCGGCGTTGGGCAAAAAATGCAAAGCCGGCAAATCACCGCAACGCTGTGCTGACTGCTGCAAAGCCTCGTAAGTGCTTTGCGCCGTCACGCGTTGCGCATAAGGCACCGCCTCAAAATCAGCCAGGGCCTGCGCGCTGTTGAGCACCGGCGCTTGACCACCCACCACTTGGTCAATCAATGACACGTCCACCATCTTGTCTCCTGGTTCTCGGCGCCAGCAGATGCGTGCCTGCTCGCTGCCTCGTGTGTGCATGAGCGGCCATGATGAACAAAAAAAAGACGGGGTCAAGCCCCGTCTGTCACACAAGCAAGCCAAACGCCATCAGTGACCGCTGGTCACGCCGCCGGGCAGCTTGCTGCTGATGGATGCGGGCAACATCGACGCCAAGACGCCGTCGCGCAAAATGAAATGGTGGAACAAAGCCGCCGCCGCGTGCAAGCCAGCCAACCACAAAATGGCGTCACCCGCCAACTTGTGCAGGGCCAACAAGTCGGCCTCCACTTTGAACGGTGGCATCAGCGTGACCCCGCCAATCAGATCAACCGTGTGGCCCTCTGACCCACTGCCAATCATCCCCAGCATCGGCACGGCGATCATCAGCAAATACAAAAAGCCTTGGGTGGCTTTGCTCAAGATGTGCATCCACCGCGGCATGTCCACAGGCTCGGGCTTGCGGCCCAAGAGGCGCATCACCACCCGCACACCCAACAGCACAAAAACCGCCAAGCCCAAGGTTTCGTGCAGCTGCCGGTCGAACAAGCCTTCAGCGCCGAAAATGACCTCATCATGCCCTTCCAAGCCCGTGGCAAATGCGCCCAACACCAAGACCGCCATCAACCAGTGCATGGCGATGGTTGGGCCACCATACTTGTGTTCTTTGCTCATCAAAACTCCCTTCGAAACAAAGTCCGAGGGATTATGCGGCGTGCACATGAACAAACGATGAAGCCCAGCGCTGCTTTAGCGCACGGCGTCACCGTTGGGTGAAGTTGCGCTCAACGGCCGCGCGTTTTGCCGCGCCCGGGTGCACGCCCCTCGGCAGCCGCACCGCTTCGAATCGTGCTCTGGCGGCTCGCTTTGCCGACCGTGCCCGGACGCGGCGGCAGGCCCGTGTGCTGGGTGAGCACGAGGCCTTTGCGCGGTTTTTGGATGCCACGCGGATCGCGCTGGGTGTCGGTCTGCGCGCCCGCCACGGGGGTGGATTGCTTGCGCCTGGGGCTTTGGTAGCTGCCGTCGGTGAGGGGTTGGTGGCGCGGAATCAGTTGGTGTTTACCTGGCCCAATCAAATCGGCTCGCCCCATTTTTTGCAAGGCCTCGCGCAGCAAGGGCCAGTTGTTGGCGTCGTGGTAGCGCAAAAAGGCCTTGTGCAAACGGCGGCGGCGGTCACCTTTGACGACGTCCACGGCCTCGCTCGCACGGCCCACTTTGCGCAGCGGGTTCTTGCCCGAGTGGTACATGGCCGTCGCAGTGGCCATGGGGCTAGGGTAAAAGGTTTGCACCTGATCGGCGCGAAAACCATTGCGCTTGAGCCACAGCGCCAGGTTCATCATGTCTTCGTCGCTGGTGCCCGGGTGGGCCGCGATGAAGTAGGGAATCAAATACTGCTTCTTGCCCGCCTCGGCACTGAAGCGTTCAAACATTTCTTTGAAGCGGTCGTAGGTGCCAATGCCCGGCTTCATCATTTTGGACAGCGGGCCGCCTTCGGTGTGCTCGGGCGCGATCTTCAAATAGCCGCCCACGTGGTGCTGCACCAACTCTTGCACGTACTCGGGCGAACGCACGGCCAAGTCGTAGCGCAAGCCCGAACCGATCAAAATCTTTTTGATGCCTTTGAGCTCACGCGCCTTGCGGTACAGGCGCACCAGCGGGCCATGGTCGGTGGTGAGGTTGCTGCAAATGTCGGGGTAGACACAACTGGGCTTGCGACACGCGGCCTCAATCTTCGGCGAGGCACAGCCCAAGCGGTACATGTTGGCCGTGGGCCCGCCCAAGTCGCTGACCACGCCTGTGAAGCCCTGGACCTTGTCACGAATTTCTTCAATCTCTTGCAAGATCGAGGCTTGCGAGCGGCTTTGGATGATGCGGCCCTCGTGCTCGGTGATCGAGCAAAAGGTGCAGCCGCCAAAACAACCCCGCATGATGTTGACCGAAAACCGAATCATCTCCCAAGCGGGGATCTTGGTCTCACCGTCGTGGCGACCTTGCGCGTCGGCGTAACTCGGGTGCGGGCTGCGCGCATATGGCAAGCCAAACACCCAGTCCATCTCGGCGGTGGTCAGGGGAATGGGCGGTGGGTTCAGCCAAACGTCACGGGCTGTTTTGCCGGTGCCGTGGGCCTGCACCAACGCACGGGCGTTGCCCGGGTTGGTTTCCAAGTGCAACACGCGGCTGGCGTGCGCGTAGAGCACAGGATCGCTTTTGACCTGCTCGTACGAGGGCAAGCGGATCACGGTTTTGCTGCGGTCTGAAACTTTGACCCCTTTGCCGTGCAAGGCGGGCATGATGCGCACGACTTGCTCACCCGCTTCGAGTGCGGGCGAATCGGCAGGCTCTGTGGCGCACGACATGTCAGCCTGAGAGGTCATGACATACGGGTTCAAGTGCTCTTCGACTCGACCCGGGGTGTCGACTTCGGTGGAGTCGATTTCCACCCAATCCGGGCGGGGTTGGCGTTGCACAAATGCCGTGCCACGCACATCGGTGATGTCCTGCACCGGCTCACCTGCCGCCAAGCGGTGGGCGATCTCCACGAGGGCGCGCTCAGCATTGCCATAGAGCAGCAGGTCGCACTTGGCATCGACCCGATCTGGTTTGGCGTTCTAGTGGTTCTGGCACTCGAGATGGGCCTCATCTCGCCGCCGGTAGGCCTTAACGTCTTCATCGTGAAGTCGGTCGCACCGAAGGTT